>JAQCBQ010000140.1 GCA_027621385.1 Bacteroidota bacterium
CACAGCTGGTCAATACGTTGCCCTGCTTCAACTTGCACCCAGGCTTAAATCCCTACAACCGGGGCTGGTCGCCTCAGGTGTTTTCCATTTTGAATGCATTGCCCTTGGGGGCCACCCTGCATGAAATGGTCGAGAAGGTCGATGCCGGCCCCATTATAGATCAAATCGAGGTTAAGGTGGAATCTTGGGATACATCTCAAACCGCCTACGACAAAGTAATTAAGGCGGAATGCGAATTGTTAGAGAGGCATTTGGGAGCCATATTGAGTTCAAATTATTCCACCCTCTTACCCCACAAAAAGGGAAACTTCAATACCCTTGCGAGCTTTGAGGCTTTGATGCCTTTGGATTTGGATCAACCAACGACATATAGAGATTGCATCAACCACCTGCGGGCCCTGAGCCATCCGCCGTATTGGAATGCCTATTTTACCGATTCGCAAGGCAATAAGGTTTTTTTGCGCATTGAAACAAGGGCCGAGGACAAAAAAGCCAACGGCATGCAATAACGTGCATGTACCCAAGAGGTGAACTAAGAGGGTTTGCATTTGGGCAAGAATAAAAAAATAGCCGTTCTTTCGCTGTACTCTCACGCGCTGTATTCGGAGCATGATTTCAGTATGGGCGGTGCAGAACGACGGGCATACTACTGGTTGAAGCTGCTTCAGGAATCCGGGTTTTCGGTTTCAGCCATTTTGGCGCATCCAAAAGGAAAAGAGAAAAAAGTTGAATCAAGATTAACAGGCCCTTGGCCCTTGTTTGAGCATCCCAAGTACAGGATAGATGGCCACATTGTGCGCGCTGCGGTTCCTATTGGAGGGATTCCGGGGAAACTCAGGGACAAATTTCTGTCTTTGTTTTCGCTCCCGCTCCCGGATTCAAAGAAAACAAACAAAGAATTGGGAACGGGAATCTATGGCCAGATAAACGCCGATGTGTATGTGGCATTTGGGCTTACCAATCCGGCCCATGAATTGGCGCAGTTTTGCAAGGAGATGGGCAAAAAATTTGCAGTGAGCGTGGCTCATGATGTGGATTTTGATTTTTTGGAGAAGCCAATTGGAAAAGATGCCTACGACAGCGATCGGGAACGAAAGCCCGAAACCCTCCGGTTGGCCGACATCATCGTAGCTCAAACCCGAAAGCAAGCAGAAAAGTTAAAAGAGGCCGGCATCCCCCCCTCTAAGGTGAGGGTTATTTTAAACCCCATTTCCATTTTACCCCTGCCGGAAAAAAGAACCAAGGCGTTCATTTTATGGATTGGAAAATCGGATTCCAATAAAAATCCCGAGGCGGTAATGGAATTGGCCAAAAAATCACCCCAACTGGCATTTTGTTTAATTTTTGGTGGGAGCTTGAGCCCTACCCTAGCGGCTGAAATTCGTAAGCAATCAAACATTCAAATTGTGGAAGCGGTTAAGCCTCAAGACATGCGGCCCTATTACCTGAATGCATGGTGTTTGCTTTCTACGGCGCATGCAGAAGGGTTCCCCAACACCTTTCTTGAGGCCTGGGAAGCCGGCGTTCCGGTGGCATCGCTCCACGTTAATCCCGGTGACCTTTTGACCGATTCCGGCCTGGGCTTTTGGGCCGCCGGCCGTTTGGAAGGATTAAACGCTGTTTTGCAGGAATGGGCAAACGCTCCGGAAAAGGCCATTGCCATTGGGGAAAAAGGAAGGGAATATGTTCAGGCCAATCACGATTGCAATCCGATTAAAATTCAATTGGAAAAGGTGTTCCGGCATTGAATAAAGGGGTAAACATAGCTTTTCATTCGTTGTTCGCCCAAAACGCCTTCAATCCCGGCCAACATAGATTTGGCGGCGCAGAAAAGCGTACTGCACTATTGGCAAAAATGGTGAAAGAACTGGGCTATTCCGTTGGAATATTAATGGCAGACCCGGGGCAAGGCAAACGGCAGCGCAACTTGAAGGATGGAATAGTCCCCTTGTACCACGCCAAATATCGATTAAAGGCGCAGGACATCGAAATTAGTAAACCGGGTTTTGAATCTGGGCTTCTTTCCAAAATTAAAGATAAGGTGCGCAGGGTTTTGGGCAAGCCACCGCTAAACGTTTCAAAAAAAGCAAAAAAGGAGGCCTTCGCTCCTTTTTACAAGGCCAAGGCCACGTTGTGGGTTGGCCTTTCTCTAAACGATTCGATGCTGGAGCTGGCCCAATTTTGCCAAGAAAGCCAAACCCCATTTCTATTGGGATTGGCTGGAGATGTGGATTTAGATTTTCTTTCAAATTCAGAAGGCAGAGATGCGTTTGGAGCAAGCCGGGAGAAAAAGAAAAAAACCATGGATTTGGTTGCTGCGGTTGTTGTTCAAAATCGGTTTCAAGAAAAAACATTGCGGCAGTATTTCCCCAGTATTCCGGCGTATTGTTTGCCCAATCCCATAGATTTGTCGGCCTGTCCACTCTACGGGCAAAAGCGGTCGGGCGCCGTTTGGATAGGGAAAATGGATTCCAACAAAAACCCTTTGGCCCTTCTTCGCCTCGCTCAAAAAATCCCTCAATTAAAAATTACCATGGTTTCGAACCCCGCCGATGCCGGGCTTGGCCAAGAAGTCTTGAAATCCTTGCCTTCAAACGTAAAATGGATTCAGTCTTTATCCTATTCAGAAACATTGGCATTGATGGCCTCAGCAGAAGTACACCTCAGCACTTCGTTGCAGGAAGGATTTCCGAACACTTTTTTGGAGGCGGCGGCGGTAAAAACCCCAACGGTTTCCTTGCACGTAGATCCGGATAACTTAATGCAGCAAGGCTTGTTTGGCTTTTGCGCCGACGGAAACGAGAATCTGTTTATAGAACGGGTATTGCAAGCGATGGATAGAAACGCCGAGGTAAAGCAAATGTTGGAAACAACCTGGAGTTATGTGCAGGAAAATCATGCTTATGAAAGGGTAAAAGAGCGCTGGGGGGGTATTGTCCAATCCGTAATGCAAACGTAGTATGTGTGGAATAGCAGGAATAGTATGGCCGGGAAAATCTGCCCAGCCCTTTGTTCAGTTGGCCTTGGAATTGCAGCGCCACCGGGGGCCCGATGGGGAAGGCAGTTTTGTGCTGGGCCATTCAGCCCTGGTCCACAGCCGGCTCTCCATTTTAGATTTGGAGGGAGGAAGGCAACCCATGGAATCGGAGGGATTTGCCCTTGTTTTTAATGGGGAAATATACAACTACCCTGACCTGAAGAAAGAATTGGAAGGCCTAGGGAAGCGATTCCAAACCACCTCAGATACGGAAGTGGTTTTGCTTGGTTTTGAACACTGGGGCTTGAAGTTGCTTGGGAAACTTCGGGGCATGTTTGCCCTAGCCATTTTAGAAAAGAAAACGGGTCGGCTCACCTTGGCCCGTGATTCCTTTGGGATAAAGCCCTTGCATTATTTTGAGGGGCCTCGAGGCTTTGCCTTTTCCAGTGAAATACGCCCTTTGTCGCACTGTTTTTCAAACGCGATAAGCATAGACCCCCAAGCCCTTACCGCTTTTTTAAATCTGCAATTTATTCCTTCTCCCTTCAGCGTATTCAAAGAAATAAAAAAGGTAGAGGCGGGGCAGTTTTTGGTGGTGTCAGAAAAGGGAAAAATAGAAGAAGCCGGCCATTTTTATTCCCTTTCAAAACCATTTAAAAGATTGAAGGCTAGCGAATTAAGTTACGGAGAAGCCTTAAATACCACGCGCGAAATTCTGCGCGAATCGGTTCAGGCCCACATGCTGGCCGATGTAGAAGTGGGGACCTTTCTTTCAGGGGGCATAGATTCCACGTTGATCACCCGGTATGCCACCGAGATGTCGCCCGGTCAAATCAATAGCTTTTCCATTGGGTTTTCGGCCTCGGCGTACGATGAATCCGCCTATGCTCAGTTGGCGGCAGCAAAACTGGGAACCCGCCACCATTCATTGATGGTAGAAGACATAACGGTTTCAGATGTGGAGAATATGGTTTGTGCCTACGGCGAACCCTATGGCGACAGCTCTGCCATTCCAACCTATTTTGTTTCTAAACTGGCGGCAAAACAAGTAAAAGTAGCGTTGACAGGCGATGGCAGCGACGAATTGTTTTTTGGTTATCAACGCTATGGAGCTTGGTGGCAAAAAACCCAACGGTACAATGAACATACACCGTTAAAAAAGGCCTATGTAAAAAGCCTTAGGAGGCTGCTGCCTTCTCGGTATGGTCCTATGGCGGGAGAGCCTAGGCCAGAAATGTGGATAAAAGGAATTCAATTGCTTCCACAATTGGAATTGGACACCTGGAGTCAGGTTAAAAATTCCCCCGAAAAATCGTTAATATTCAAGCGGCTTTTCGGTTTTTTTGAAGACCAAGCCCACAGGGAGACCATGGACATTGCCCGTTGGGCCGAATTGAGGTATTATTTGCGGGAAGACATATTAACCAAAGTAGATATAGCTTCTATGCGCAACAGCTTAGAAACAAGACCTCCGTTTGTGGATCCCAAAATTTGGGCATGGGCTAGGCAATTGCCCTTGGAGTATTTATTTACCATCCAAACAGAACCTTTCCACTTTTCGGGCAAGCGCATAATAAAGGATTTGTTGAGCGATATGTTCGCTTCAGATTTTATACATCGGCCCAAAATGGGATTTGGAATTCCGATGACAGAATGGATAAATCAAGGGCCGCTGAAGCCTCTTTTTGCGTCTTCCATTTATGATTCAACCAGCCTGCTTAAGGATTGGCTGGATTTGGATTTGGTTCGGAGCTGGCATGAATTACAAACCAAAAGGGGACGCTTTGATGCCCCCGCCCAATGGGGAATAATGGTTTTGTCAACCATCTAAGTACAATGGAAAAGCCGTCCTAAACATACGTATTATTCATAAAAAAGGAAGTTGATTCCAAGGGTTTCTGTGGTGGTCTTGTGTTACAATCAATCCGCTTTTATTTTGGATTGCCTTAATGGCATTGCCATGCAGAAAGGTCAATTTGAATTGGAATTGTGGATTAGCGACGATGCTTCAACCGACCAAAGTCCTGCGTTGATTCAGAAATGGGTAGAAACCCATTTTCCACAGGCTCACCTGTTGTTGAGAGATAAAAATGGAGGTGTAGCCTTCAATTGGTTGGATACCATTTCACGGGCAAGAGGGGCTTACATTGCCTTGTGTGAAGGCGATGATTTTTGGACAGACCCCAACAAGCTTCAGCGGCAAATTCAAGCCTTGGAGTTCGAGCCCGAGGCTCAACTTTGTTGGCATGAAGTGGAAGTGCTGGAACAAGGCGTAATTCGACGTTTTCCGTATGCGCCTCTGCCACAAGAACGTTCGGGAATTAAAGAAGCTATTCTGAACCATTCCATCCCAACCTGCAGCATGGTATTTAGAAACCGTCAAAACTGGGAATGGCCCAATTTCTTTTTTAAGGCCTTTAGTATAGATGTTCTAGTGCAGTTGGAAGTGTTGCGCCATGGCTATGCATTGAAAATATCAGGGAAACCAGCGGTGTATCGACAGCACCCCGGAGGAGTTTCAAAACAGGCAAACCGGTTTTGGTTGGCGGCCTTAAACCGCTTGGAGATGCTTTGTCAATTTGATACCCATACAAAAGGCGAATACAGAACGTTTATTCGCGCTTATGTTCTTCGGGAATCGGCGTTGCTTTGGAAGTTTAAAGAGCTACCTCGGTTCAGCCTGCGCCGCCTGCGCTTGGCCCAGTTTCATTTTTTCGGGAACAATCCCCAAACTTGGCGGGAAAAAAAGACTTGGTTTTATGCCCTTTTTTTCCCTGAATGGTACGACATGTTTTTGGTATGGAGGCAAAAAATCAGAGGTTAAGTAGAATGCGCGTCGCGTTGATTGGGGGCAGTGGATTTATAGGTTCGGCCCTTGCGAACAGACTGACTCAAGGTGGAGTTCAGTGCATAGTTATAGATCCATGGAGGCCACCGTCTGGTTTTTTGGGAGAATACTTCACTCCTCCTCAACGTTCATCGGCCTGGGAAGGAGCGTTGGAAGGAATTAACGTTTGCATATACCTTCAATGTTCTACTTTACCCAAATCCTCTTTTGACCAACCCATTCTTGAAATACAGGAAAACGAAATGCCACTGATGCAGGTTCTGCCGCATCTTCAAAAGAAAGGCATAAAACTAATCTACTTTTCAAGTGGGGGTGCCGTTTATGGCGAAATTGAAAAGGGACAAGCTTCAGAAAATCATCCGCTTCGCCCGATAAGCCCCTATGGTGTGGGTAAAAAAAATGCGGAGGCCTGGATAGAATGGTATCAGTTGCAAGGATTAAAGGCATTGATTTTACGCCCATCTACCATTTATGGTTTTGGTCAAGGTCAACGAACAGGTCAAGGGGTGGTATTTTCCATGTTAAAGGCTTCTTACACAAGAAATCTGTTTTTCCTTCAAGGGGGCGGAAATCAAATCAAAGATTTTTTATTCTTGGAAGACCTGCTGGATTTTGTTGAATATGGATTAATAAAGAATATGCACGGCGTTTATAATGTTTGTTCAGGGGAAGCCGTTTCGGTGTTTCAAGTATTGGAGCAGGTTGAAT
>JAQCBQ010000141.1 GCA_027621385.1 Bacteroidota bacterium
CGCACCGCCCTGCCCGTTTGCCGCCGCCGCCGCTCACCTACAACGGAAAGCCGGAAATGGCCCCAGTCAAATTCATTTTGTATCTTCACGACAAAGAAGAAAATTGAAATGCGGTATTTTACATTTATATCTCTGTTATTGACCAGCACCGCTGGCTTTGCTCAAGCGGTTAAGCCCTCGGAAAAAGCCACTTTTTCGCTCAGTGCCGAGGTTGATTTGGAAGCCAGTCCGGTGCAAAACCAACACCAAAGCAGCACCTGCTGGAGCTTTTCTTCGTTGGCCTTTTTTGAGTCGGAACTGCTGCGCATGAAGCGGCCGAATGTTAATTTGTCTGAAATGTTTGTGGTGCGCCACGTGTACCAAGCCAAGGCGGAAAAATTCGTACGCCTGCATGGCAATGCCAATTTTGGTCCCGGGGGAGCCTTTCATGACCCGCTGTTTGTGCTTCGCACCTATGGTTTAATGCCCGAATCGGCCTACCCCGGAAATGCGTACGGAGAGGAAACGGTGAAGCACAATGAACTGGATGCCGTAACGCGGAGCCTTGTAGATGCCGTCGTTAAAAACCCGAACCAACGGCTTTCTACGGCCTGGAAAACAGCCTTTAGCGGCGTTTTGGATGCCTATTTGGGGCCTTTGCCCGGATCCTTCGAACTGCAAGGAAAATCCTACACTCCGAAAAGCTATGCCAGCAGCCTTGGCCTAAATGCCAACGATTATGCCGATTTGACCTCGTTCAATCACCATCCCTTTTACCAGTCTTTCCCCATCGAAATTCCCGACAACTGGAGCTGGGAGCCAGCCTACAATCTGCCCCTTGACGATTTAATGGCCTGCCTGAACAATGCCTTGAAAAACGGATATTCTGTGGCTTGGGGTGCCGATGTTTCCGACCCCGGTTTTAACCATAAAATGGGCTTGGCCATTAAGCCGGAAGGCGGATTTTCCGGCCGCTCACGCGAAGAAAAAGAAGCCCTGTTTTTGTCGCCTCAACCTCAACAAACCATCGGCCAAGAAGCCCGGCAAGAAGCCTTTGACCGGTATGAAGTGACCGACGACCACGGCATGTTGATTACCGGTATGTTCCGCGATCCGGCCGGAACCGTGTACTACAAAGTGAAGAACTCCTGGGGAGACAAAAGCAACGATTGCGGAGGATATTTTTACGCTTCTGAAGCCTTTGTTCGTCTTCATACCATTAATTTTCTAATGCATAAAGACGCCCTAACAAAAGAGGTAAAAAAGCAATGGCAAGAGCGGCGTTAACCTCTGATTTTCAGACCTCACTCAACCTTAATGTCCCCTTTTGTGTTTCTGATTTAAATTAAAGTACTACCTTCTCCATGCTGGGAATTGATATAAAAAAGTTAATTGAAGAACTTGGGGTCGTTTTCCGTCGAGAGACACGGAACAATACCGAGCTGCAGGAATATTTGGGGCACATCGAATCGAACCGGAATTACGGCTCCGAAGACTGCATCGAAATTTTACGCAGTGCTGCGCCCTTCTTGAAACTCATGGTTCAAGAACGAAACATCTCGGCCGAGAAAGTGATGGCCCATTGCGCCAAACAAGCCCTCCCCTTGGTCTTTTTTGGCAAAAACCAATCGGGAGCCTACATCAGCACCAATCCCGGCAAATCCTTTGACTTAAGGCACATTCAAGACGGAAATGTACAGCAGAAAAGCATCAAAGGAGAATTGCCTTGGACTGCGTTTGAATCGGGCGAGGGCGGGTTCCGGGTGCTGCTATTCGAACCCTTAGACTGGATTTTTGGGGTTGAATCTGACGAGTACAAGCGCCTGAAAGGCCCTTTAAGTCGATTTTTCCGATTGATGCACCAGGAACGGAAGGAAGTCATCCTGCTGTATGTATATGCCCTGTTTACCGGGGTAATTGCGCTGTCGCTGCCCCTGGGAATTCAGGCCATTATCGGGTTTTTAATGGGAGCTCAGGTTTCCACCTCATTGGTGCTGCTCATTGTGCTGGTACTGCTGGGGGCCTTCTTAACCGGCGCCCTGCACATCATGCAAATTTGGGTGGTAGAAGCCATGCAACAGCGCCTGTTTGCGCGAGCTTCGCTGGAATTTGCCTATCGCTTCCCCCGAATGCGCATGGATGCCCTCTCGGAAAAATCTCCTCCTGAGCTCGCCAACCGCTTTTTTGATATTCTTACCATTCAAAAAGGACTTCCAAAGTTGTTGATTGACCTCAGCAGCTCGGTGCTCCAAATTTTGTTTGGAATTATTCTGCTCTCCTTCTACCATTTTACGTTTTTGGTGTTTGGCCTGGTCGTTATTGGTGTGGTGTATGTCATGTTTCGACTCACCAGTCCCAAGGCTATGGATGCCAGCTTACTGGAATCAGACTACAAATACAAAACCGCCAATTGGCTGCAGGAACTTGGGCGGCACATTGAGCTGTTTAAGCTGACCGGGAACAGCAGCCTGCCCTTAGAAACCACAGACAAACTGGTGGCAGGCTACATTCGACACCGCCGAGAACGCTTCCGAATCATTGTGTCGCAAAACTGGTTCATGGTGGCCTTCAAAGTCATTTTGACGGCAGGTTTGCTGGTGTTGGGCGGGGCTTTGGTGGTGAACCAGCAAATCAACATCGGGCAATTTGTGGCCGGAGAAATTGTCATCATCCTGATCATTAACTCGGTTGAAAAATTCATTCAAGGTCTGGAAACGGTGTACGATGTTCTGACCGCGGCCGAAAAACTGGGCAAAGTAACCGACATTCCCTTGGAACAGCATTCTGGGCGGCGCCTTTCTAACCAATTGCAGCAAGGGGGCATTGGAATTGAGGCAAGGGGATTGAGCTATGTTTCCCCGCATTCCGGAAAAAGCGTATTGAAGCAGGTGCAGCTGCGCATTGAATCGGGCGAAAAAGTATGCTTAACCGGGGGAGAAGGATCCGGGAAATCGACCCTATTGAGTTTGTTGAGCGGCCTGTACCAGCCCTCGGCCGGATTGGTGCTGCTGGATGACGTTCCCTTGCGGAATCTGGACGCCCAAGACGTACACACCCTGATTGGCGAAACCGTATCGCAAGACACCATTTTTTGGGGCACTGTGTTTGAAAACATTAGCATGGGGCGACCCGGTATTGGCTTTTCAGAAGTGAATGAGGTGGCGAAAGCGGTCGGCTTAACCCAAGAAATTCAAGCCTTGAAAAAAGGATACGATACGGTGTTGATTCCCGATAAAAAAGGCATTTCAACCTCAACCCTTCGGAAAATTTCATTGGCCCGGGCCTTGATCGAAAAGCCCAGGATTTTGCTGTTGGAAGATTTGGGACTGGGCTTGGGACCGGAACAACGGGCCGACTTACGGCGGCTGCTCATTGACGACATGAGTGAAACCACCTTATTGATTGTTAGTAAAAACAGGGATATGGCTATGGCCTGCAAGCGCTTGGTTATTTTAGACCAAGGCAGCTTGGTGTACGATGGAAAACCATCTGAATTGCCAGCCGGCTCTCCCTTCAACCAGGTTTTGGAATAGGCTATGCTTGATATGTCAAAATACCAGGCTCCGCTGGAAATGGAGCAAGACCAATTTGGAGCCTTTCGGGCGATGACCAATCCGCGGACTCCCCGCATGCTGGCCTATTGGCTGGTCGGCTTTGCCTTTTTGGGCTTTGTATTGTTGTTTCTGCCTTGGACTCAGAACATTCGCGGGTATGGAAAAGTGACCACGCTGACGCCCGAAGACCGGCCACAAACCCTTCAAAGCCGCATCGACGGCCGCATTGAACGCTGGTACGTTCAAGAAGGCGATACCGTTCGTGCCGGCGATACCATCGTTTTCATCAGCGAAATCAAAGACCAATACTTTGATCCCAACCTGCTGCGCCGCACCCAGGAACAACTCACCGCCCGCGAGAAATCGGGGGGCGCCTATCAAGACAAAATCATGCAGCTGGAACGGCAGATTGCTGCCGAGCGCAACAACCTGCGCATCAGCTTGCAACAGGCCCGCAACAAAATCAGCATTGCCCGCCGCAAGGTCGGCATTGACAGTGCCGAGGTGGAAGTGGCTAAAACGGCCTATAAAATTGCCGAAGATCAGGTTAAACGCGCCGAAATCATGTACAAGCAAGAAGGCATCTTGTCCTTGCGCGAATTGGAAAACCGCCGCAATAAAATGCAGGAAACCGCCGGGAAACTCGTTGCCGCCGAAAACAAACTTGACAATGCCAACCGAGAACTCATCAACGCCACCATCGACCTAAACGGCATCGAAACCGAATACCTCTCGAAAATCTTTAAAATCGAGTCGGAAATTCAAACCGCCAATACCGAACTGTTTAAGACCGACGAAGACATTGCCAAGCTGAACAACACCTACGCCAACTACAGCATCCGCAGTCGGTTCTGGCACATCACCGCCCCAAAAGACGGGCAAGTGGTTAAAATCTTAAAGTCAGGTTTGGGCGAAAACGTATCGGTCGGAGAACCCGTTCTTACCATCACGGCGCTGAAGCCCCGACTGGCCATTGAAATGTACGTCAAGCCCGTTGACCTCCCTTTGATGCAACGCGGCGAAACCGTTCGCATCATGTTCGACGGATGGCCCACCATCGTCTTTTCCGGCTGGCCCGGAGTTTCCTTCGGCACCTTCGGCGGAAAAATCTCTTCCATCGATTCCGACATTTCTGAAAATGGGATGTATCGAATGCTGGTAGCTCCCGATATCGAAGAAGGAGGATGGCCTCAGCAAATTCGAGTGGGTGCCGGAGCCCAAGGCTTTGCCCTGCTTCAAGACGTCCCCATTTGGTATGAACTGTGGCGGCAAATCAACGGATTCCCGCCCAATTTCTATTCTGCTCTGCCCGAAAAAGCAAGCACCACTACCCCTAAACCGAAAAAATGAGGCTGAAGAGCTTGGTATGGATTGGCTGGGCATGGGCCCTGTTCTGCTCTGCTCAAGACACGACGGCGGTGCTTCAATTCAACACCTACCTGGAGTATGTGGCCAAGCACCATCCGTACGGAGCGGCCATCGATCAAATATCAGAACAAGCCAAAGGCCAATTGCTTTCGGCCCGCGGCGGATTCGACCCCCTGTTGCAAAGCAACTTTGAACAAAAAGACTTCGACCAAAAAAACTACTGGCAATGGTGGGAAACCAAGCTGAAGGTGCCGACCTGGTTTGGCCTGTCCGGTTACGCCTCCTTTGATTGGATGCGCGGCTCCTTCATCGATCCCTCGCGCACCATTCCCGAAATGGGGCTTCCCGCGGTGGGCATAGAAGCCAGCTTGCTGCGCGGACTCATTTTTGATGAACGAAGAGCCATGTTGCGCCAGGCACAGCAGGGTCTGCTTGCCGCCGAGCAAGAGCGCATTGAAGCCTGGAACGAACTGATGCTCAAAGCCATAAAAGCCTATTGGGATTGGTCGGCCGCCTACCGGAACGTGCAGGTGTTTGCCACCTCGGTTCAGGTGGCCGAGCGGCAGTACAATTCCATTAAAGCCGCCTTCGAGCTGGGCGAAATCCCCGGCATTGATACTCTAGATGCCTTTGTTTTGTATCAGGAACGGCAAACCGGGCAGCTGGTGGCCGGGCAGGAATTGCTGCGCTCGCGGCTGCTGCTCAGCACCTTTTTGTGGCGCGACCGTCAAACCCCTATGGAAGTTCCGGCTTCGGTCATTCCCGATGAAATCCGGTTTGATGTCAGTCCCGCCTTGCCTTCGGTCGATTCCTTGTCGAGCATTTTGCCTCAGGCCGATCAAAGCTCGCCGCTGTTGCTGCGGCAGCAATTCCAGCTGGCCGAACTTGAAGTGGAACGCAAGCTGGCCGTTTGGAATCAGCTTCCCGTCCTGAATGCCCGCTGGAATGCCCTGTATCAGGAATCTCAGCCGTCTTGGTTCAGAAACAACTACAAAATCGGGCTTGACTTTTATATGCCCTTGCTGCTGCGCAAAGAGCGTGGTAAGCGTCAGGAAGTCGAGGCCAAGTTGACCAAGGCCCAGATGGACTATCAGTTTCAGCGGTTGGGCGTTCGCAACCAATTGCTTACCCTGTACAACGATTGGCGGAATTTGGCGCAGCAGCTGGACTTATTGCAGCGCATGACCGGGCAGTTGGATGCCTTATTCCGGGCCGAGCAGCGCCGCTTTGAACTGGGCGAATCTTCCGTTTTCCTGCTCAATCAGCGGCAGCAGAAGTTCATAGAATACAAAATCAAAGAAACGGACGTTCGCCGCAAGCTGCATCAAAAACAGGCCGAATTCCGGGCCCTGCTGGGCGAGCTGATGCGCTAAATCCCCCTATTTTCCCTCTTCGTTTTTATGTTTTTTAGGGCGGCTTATCCGGCTTTTGGCTGTAGCCGCTGGTGGCAGGGCTTGGGCGGCAGCGGCTTGCGTGGGGCTCCCCCTGGTCGCCTCCGCAGCCGGCCGCCCATAGCTCCGGCGCTGCGCGTCTGCCGCCGCAATCCGGGGGCCGGGCCGCGCAAGGTCTAAACAGCATTGCCTTTACAAATCCGCCGTATTCCCCCACAGCAAACCCGCA
>JAQCBQ010000142.1 GCA_027621385.1 Bacteroidota bacterium
GGCACACTCGATACCGCGAGCATTTTGATGCCTGCTACGGGACTGCTTATTTTCAATACCGCCAATGCCGGTTTGGGAATTACTGCCGTTCATCCCGGGTATTATTACAATGCAGGCATTCAACAAACCTCAAATCCCAATGCCATTCATATTGGAGAAACAGGCTATTGGAGCAGTACTGAAAAATGGGGTTCAAGTGAGGCCTGGTGGTTGTGGTTTGGAGAAGGACGTATTTTGAAGTCAATAAAAACTGGCACATACTCCCTTTGAGCCATCCGTAAATTTTAATGCCAATACGCTCTTTCGATCATTTAAGTGACTAATTATCATTTTTTTAACCATGAAACTATCCTTGCCATCTAGAATAAGTACATGCATCAGTTTACTGTCTTGTGCTGTGGTGCTGGCGCAGAACCTCGTCGTGCCCACAAGCCCCTGCGATTTCGGGACCGGAAACGCATCAAGCAATCCGGCCCCTTTCAATGTAAATGCATTTAATTCAACGGGCAACCTAACCATGCCTTCCGGACTGTATGACTTTTCAAGTTTTACACTGAATGCAGGTCATACCATTACCATTACCGGAAACCAGCCTGTGGTTATTCGGGTTACCGGAACAGCAAGCATTCAGGGAAAAATTTTAGCCATTGGTACTGCTGGCACATCGGTATCTCCTTCATCTACCAATACCAGCGCTCCGCTTAATGCGCCCGGTGGAATAGCCAACAATGGGGGCGGTCAAAATGGAGGAATTGGTGCTGATTACAATGGATTGGGTGGAACCAATGGAACATCCTTTATTCCAATTTCTGGCCAAGAAGGTGGAGGCTCAACAGCTGCTCCCGGTTGCGGTACATCGAATCCCGTTTTTGGTGCCGGTGGTGGAGGTAGCTTTGGTATTCAAGGCGGTGCTACCGTTTCTGGAAATTGTGGAGGCAGTACCCAGGCTTCATCGACCTATGGAGATGCCGGATTTACTACCCAATATGCCAATACCAACCTGCTGGGAGGCAGTGGAGGTGGGGGTGGTTCCTACAACGTTAACATCGGAACCGTGAAAGGCGGCGGAGGAGGAAGCGGCGGAGGGGCTTTTGCCATTGTCGCAACCAATCTGCTGATTGGAAATGCGGCCTTACTCTCAGTGAAAGGAGGAGACGGAGGTTCAGGGCGGCTGTCGGGAGGCAGTGGAAGTCATTATGGCTGTGGCGGAGGTGGGGGCAGCGGTGGTTCCATTTTATTGCTCTACAATACGATCAATACTCAGCCCGCAGTAAATACCAATGCAGCAACTACAGCCCAAACGGGAATTGATATTTCAGGCGGGCTTGGGGGTGCAAGTCTTTTGGGGAATCCCGGTGGAAACGGTGGAGCCGGCAGGCTGTTTTCAAATGTGTGTTCTGCACAACCCTGCTCGCCACCACAAACCCAGGCCTCCAACCTTCAATTTTCAAATATTACTACAAGCTCTGTTGCCTTAAACTGGACCAATGGCAGTGGAGCGGGGCGGGTCGTGTATATAAATACCCAAAATTCCTTTTCTCCCCCGGCAAACGGTGCCAACCCAACACCAAATACAACCTATTCCAGTGGACAACAATGTGTTTTTAACGGGACAGGCTCTGGTCCGGTTGCCATAAGCGGTCTTCAACCTGCCACCACCTATTATGTCGCTGTTTATGAATTCTGCAATCCCGATCGAAATTACAATGTTCAGCCTGCGACCTTGAACCCCAATTCTTTTCAGACTCAAAGCCAGGGCGGTGGAGCTTGCACGGCCCCCGTTCAACAAACCGCACAAATCACCCCAACCAACATTGGCGGCTTGACGGCCGATGTATCTTGGACCAATGGAAATGGAGCAGGACGCGTGGTTTTCATCAATACTTCAAATGCATTCAGTCCACCTGTCAATGGAAATTTGCCCGCCGCCAATCCGGTGTACAGCTCAGGACAGCATTGCATTTACGCCGGAACCGGCAGCGGTCCCGTTTCTATAAGCGGCCTTCAACCCAATACCCAATACTGGATTAGAGCTTTTGAATATTGCCTTCCGGATTTATTGTACACGCAAACCACCGAAGTAGGCAACCCGGTATCGTTTACCACCAGCTCCAGCATACCCAGTTTGATGGTATCTCCCGATACCTTAACCGGATTTCAGTATCAGTTGGGATCGGGGCCAAGCCTAGCTCAAAATTATACCGTTTCCGGAACCAACCTGAATGGATCGGGAGATATTTTGGTTACCGCCAGTTCAAATTATGAATTGTCCTTAAACGGAGTGAATTTCCTGCCCTCCTTATTGCTGCCCTATGCCGCAGGTACGCTTACGGGTCAACCCGTAATTGTTTCCATTCGCTTAAAAGCCGGTTTGCCTGCCGCCAATTATCCGGCGGAGATTCAAATGCACAGCGGAGGTGGAACTACCGTAGGCTTGGTGTGTGAAGGGCAGGTATTCTCTTCCACATCGTTGGAAAGTGAAGTTGACGATTTTATCCGTATTTCTCCTAATCCCATGCATTCCAGCTTGAATATTTATGGTTTATCTTCAGGAAGTCATGCCGTGGAGTGGCTGAATGTTCAGGGCCAAATTGTTCAAAAAGAAACGCTGAATTGCGATGGGAACAACTGCCCCGCATTGCATAGAAAGGGCATAGGCCCCGGAGTTTATATGCTACGTATTTTAACGGCAGAGAACGAAATTATACTGCGGCGCTGTGTGGTGATGGATTGATGGATTTGCGTTCATTCTGGGCTTGGTAAATACCAGTCACTGAAACACATTGTAGTTTGTTGTAATTTATAATCGCATGCTAATCCTATTTCAGGCCCTATATTTGCACCATGAGAGCAGTCATTCAGCGCGTCAAATCGGCCTCGGTCCACTCTGCCGGAAAACAACTCGGCGCCATCGACCAAGGTCTGCTTATTCTGTTGGGAATTGAACAAGGCGATGCACAAGAAGACATTCAATACCTCGTCCATAAAATTGCCCGAATGCGCATTTTTTCCGATAAAAACGGAAAAATGAACCTCAGCTTACAAGATGTTCTGCAGGCCCGATGCCTGGTGGTTTCTCAATTTACCCTGTTCGGTTCACTAAAAAAAGGACAACGCCCTTCCTTTGAACGGGCCGCTGCTCCCGAATTCGCCAGAATGATGGTGGAAATGTTTGTGCTGGCCCTTGAAAAAGAAACCCACACCCGAATTGAACAAGGCGAATTTGGAGCCGATATGCAGGTGCAACTCATCAACGACGGCCCCGTTACTCTTATCCTCGATTCTTTTATTAAAGACCTATGACCTTAGCTGAATCTCAAGAATTAGTCGACCAGTGGATTAAAACCCACGGTGTGCGGTATTTTAATGAACTCACCAACATGGCCATTTTAACCGAAGAGGTCGGCGAGCTGGCCCGCATCGTTTCGCGCACCTACGGCGAACAATCCTTCAAACCCGGCGAAGAACAAGAAGATATTGGAAATGAATTGGCCGATGTGCTCTGGGTACTTATTTGCCTGGCCAACCAAACTGGGGTGGACTTAACTCAGGCCTTTCAAAAAAATCTTGAAAAAAAAACCGGGCGAGACCACCGCCGACACCATCAAAATCCCAAGTTGAATTCATAACTTTCCCGCTTAGTTTATAGGTATGCATTTAGCCATTTTATCCCGCAATGGGAATCTTTATTCTACCAAACGATTGGTCCAAGCTGCAGAGCAACGCGGTCACCGTGTTTCTGTCATTGACGTGCTGAAATGCAACCTGTTGATGGAGAAGCGGAATCCGGGCATTTATTACCAAAATGGATACCTCAGCGATGTAGATGGAGTGATTCCTAGAATAGGGGCTTCGGTTACGTTTTATGGTACGGCCGTGGTTCGGCAATTCGAAATGAAAAAGGTGTTTTCGGCGGTTGAAAGCCAGGCCTTAATCCGTTCTCGAGATAAGCTCCGCTCCCTTCAAATTCTTAGTCGGGCCGGTTTGGGATTGCCTAAAACGGTGTTTACAAATTTTGCCCGAAATGTAGACCCCATCCTGGAAGCACTTGGAACTCCTGTGGTTATTAAAATTTTAGAAGGCACTCAAGGCCTAGGCGTTGTTTTGGCCGAAAACCGCTCGGCCGCTAAATCGGTGATTGAAGCCTTCCACAGCCTGAAAGTGCGCATTATTATGCAGGAATTTATCGCCGAAGCCAAAGGAGCAGACATTCGTGCTTTTGTGGTCGATGGAAAGGTGGTCGGAGCCATGAAGCGCCAAGCAAAGGAAGGGGAGTTTCGCTCCAATCTTCACCAAGGAGGCACCGCCAGTGTGGTTCGCCTTAGTGCAGAAGAAAAAGAAACGGCCCTGCGGGCTGCAAAAGCACTTGGACTTGGCGTAGCCGGTGTGGATATGCTGCAATCCAAACGCGGCCCCTTAGTCATGGAGGTGAACTCTTCCCCCGGCTTGGAAGGGATTGAAAAAGCCACCGGTAAAGACATCGCCGGTAAGATTATTCAATACATGGAACGCAATCAGTTCCGGAATGGAATTCAGAAAGATCGGGTAAATGCTTGAGCCAATTTTTATTGGTCAGGCTGCCGTAGAACCCGGAGAAAGCCGAGTGATTCAAATGCCCTTGGGCACCTTCCCTTCCGGCTCTCTCGTTGAAGTCCCCATCCACGTTAGTCGATCGGCAGATACCGGACCTACCGTGCTGCTGATGGCCGGACTTCACGGCGATGAAATCAATGGGGTTGAAATCCTTCGACGGGTGTTGGAGTCGGGACTCAATGTGCCCAATATCGGAACCACCATTACCATCCCCCTGCTCAATGCTTTTGGGTTTATTCACTCCACCCGCGATGCCGTTCAAAGCAAAGATGTTAATCGGTCTTTTCCGGGCAGCGCCAACGGAAGCATGGCCTCACGCATGGCCCATTTAATCAACCGCAGCATTTTGCCCCTCATAGATGTGGGCATCGACTTGCATACCGGCGGAGCCAGCCGCTACAATTATCCGCAAATCCGTGCCGAATTAAACCGTTGGAATAACCTTGAACTGGCAATGGCTTTCGCCGCACCCTTCAGCATTCAGGCTCCCTTGCGCCCCGGCAGCCTCAGGCAGGCCGCAAAGCAAATGAAGAAATCCATTTTGGTGTATGAGGGCGGAGAGTCGCTCCGATTTGACGAGGCGTCCATCAGCGAAGGATACCAAGGTGTTCACCGCTTTCTTAGCCACTTGGGCATGGCCGATGCCGCCCCGGCTCAACAAAAAAATCAACACATTCTAAAATCCATGTCCTGGATCCGCAGCCCCATGTCGGGCTTGTTTCAATCCTTTGTGGAATCCGGACAATGGGTGAATAAAAAGCAAACCCTGGGCGTGGTTACCGATATCCATGGCATGATTCGACAGCTGCTGATATCCAAAAAAGAGGGGTTCGTCATCGGACTCAATTGCAATCCCGTGGTTCACTTGGGCGATGCCCTGATTAATCTGGGGACCAAAGAATGAAAAAGGTGTTGGTGACCGAGGCTTTGCACCCCGTTTTTTATGATCGGATGCATACAGCTGGCGTGGCCACCCAAGTGTTGGCAGATGGTGCCGATGTTCAACAGCTTATAAATTCTATGAACAGCGTTCAAGGCCTGGCTTTGCGCGGCCGGTTTCGGATTGGTGCTGAATTGATGGACAAGGCGCCATTGTTGCAAGTGATTGGCCGAGCCGGTTCTGGCTTGGAATTAATCGACCTTGAGGCCGCTCGGCAGCGCAACATTATTTGCCTGAATTCGCCCGAAGGAAATTGCGATTCAGTGGCCGAACATGTCATTGGTATGTTGCTTTTGCTAATGCACCAGCTGCGAAAGGCAGACGCTGAATTGAGGCAAGGCATCTTCAATAGAAACGGAAATTGGGGCAATGAACTGAAAGACAAAACTATAGGTATTATTGGATTGGGACATACCGGCGGAGCTCTGGCCAGAAAGCTTCAGAATTGGGGTTTGACCTTGTTGGCGGTCGATCCGTATCGAACAGAACCCTGGCCCAGCTATGTTCAACAGGTCGAAATGCCTGAATTGCAGGCCAGAGCCGATGTGCTTAGTTTTCATGTGCCATTGACGGATGAAACGCGCGGAATGATTTCAAGGCAGTGGCTGCAACAGCTTCAGCAAAGGCCCATTGTGGTGAATGCTGCCCGTGGGGGCTTGGCGAAAACAGCGGATTTGGCAGATGCGCTGCAGCAGAATTGGATTGGGGGCCTGTGCCTGGATACCTTCGAAGAGGAAGCCTTGGGATTTGAGGCGCTCAGCTTCCAAAGTCCTGATTTGCAGCGGCTTTCCGCTCACCCTCAAGTGGTCATGACGCCCCATGTGGCAGGCTGGTCGCAGCAAAGTTGGGAAGGCATATCGGCAGTGTTGGCCGATAAAATGTTGAAGGTTTTATTGGATTGATGGGTGGGCGGCTGCGGGCTTTCACCGGTTGTCCGCGGTTGGCGGAAGGCTGGCCCAGCGGGCTTGCGGTGGCTC
>JAQCBQ010000143.1 GCA_027621385.1 Bacteroidota bacterium
GGCATTCCGGCTACAGCTGAGAGCCGGATCAGGCCCCCAAAAAATTAAATTAAGGCCGCAGTGTTTCGGCTTCTTCTTGAATAAACGCCTGAATTTCAAGCCGCAACTGCACCTTCACCATGTTGAGCGTTTTAATTTTTTCAAGAGCGGCTTCATTGGTTCGGTGCGGTTGCAGACTCATTTCATTGAGCTGCCGCGCCGATTCCGCATCGGTGAAAAAGGCCAGGTGACTGTAGGCTACAATCAAACTTTCCAGCGTGTCTAAATCCAGGCTTCCGCTTTGAATTCGGAAGGAAAGCATAAAGCAAATGGCGTGTTTGATGCGTGCCGCAGAACAGGGCAAATTCTCTACAGGTTGAAAATACTGACCTTCTCTGGAAAGCCGTATAATTTGACTGTATTGCCCAACAATTTTCTGTGCTTCAGTAATGCGCATCATGGTTTACCCGTAAGGCGTTCAAAGTTCAGCATTTATTTTGTGAATTGCCTAATATGGATAAGCATTTTTTTGCAGAATTTCAGCCGCAATTGAACGTCTGGCGTCTTTAGGCGAAATGGGAGCGGTTTTGGTGAAGCGCTTCAAGCCCATACTCAACATGCTCAGTTCATCGCCCGATGCAAAACTATAGATGGCGTTTTTGCCGTGCAGCCAGAGGCAATCGGCAGCATCGTGGAACAGCACATTCAGTACATCAACCTTACTTGCATGGGCTTCCAGGCCATCGCGGTCAATCAACTTTTGAACCCGAAGCAAGGTGCTTTCAGCCACATACGTTTCAATGGCCATGTCGGCAATGTGCATAAGAATTTCTTGTTCTTTGGCCAGTTCCATCATTAATTTTTGAACGGCGGCTCCGGCCACCATCAATACGGCCTTTTTAAATTTGGCGGTATAGGTGTGGAAGTGCTCTAGCGGATGCTCCGGCTCGGAATCGGAAAAATCAGGAATTTCGAGCAATTCAGCCGCCACTTTTTGTGCCGGCCCCATCAAATCCAAACTCCCTTTCATGGCCCGCTTTAAGATCATATCTACGGTGAGCAGCCGATTGATTTCATTGGTTCCTTCAAAGATTCGATTGATGCGCGCATCGCGGTAGGCTCTATCCATGGGGGCCTCGGCAGAATAACCCATGCCTCCGTAAATCTGCACCCCCTCATCCACAACATAATCTAGGGTTTCAGAACCATGCACCTTCAACATGGCGCATTCAATGGCAAACTCTTCAACTCCTTTTAATTCTGCTTGCTGTGGATCCATTCCTGCGGCTTTACGTGCCTCGATGGCATCGGTGATGTTTTGGCCGGCGCGGTAGGTGGCCGATTCGCAGGCAAAAGTCCGCACAACTTGCTCCGCCAGTTTATAGCGGATGGCTCCGTATTTGGCTATGGGGCGGCCGAACTGTTCCCGTTCGTTGGCATAAGAAGCCGAGCGACCAATAATGGCTTTGCAGGCTCCAATGGAGGCGGCAGACAATTTAATTCGACCAATGTTCAAAATATTCACCGCAATTTTAAACCCATTCCCCCGTTCGCTCAACAGATTTTCTACGGGTACTGGACATTGTTCGAAAAAGACCTGCCGGGTGGAGGAGCCTTTAATTCCCATTTTCTTTTCTTCGGGATTCAGGCGGATGCCGGGGTACGATTTTTCTACAATGAATGCAGATAGATTTTCATCGGTATCGATTTTGGCAAAAACGATAAAAACATCGGCGAAGCCGGCGTTGGTAATCCACATTTTTTGCCCGTTCAAGATGTAGGACTTGCCATCGGGCGACAACTGAGCTTTGGTTTTTCCTGAATTCGCATCGGAACCTGCTCCCGGCTCGGTCAGGCAATAACTGGCCTTCCATTCTCCGGTGGCCAATTTGGGCAAATACTTGGCCTTTTGTGATTCATTGCCATACAGTGCAATGGGCAAAGTTCCAATGCCGGTGTGGGCCGATAAGGCCACTGCAAAGGAATGTCCCGACCCGGTTTCTTCGGTCACCAACATGGCAGTATTAAAATCCTTCCCAAAACCGCCATAGGCCTCGGGCAGAGAAACGCTCAACAAACCAAGTTCTCCGGCCTTATCCAGCAGTTGAGGCATCAAATCCGGATTTTGCATATCATCTAGGGCGTCCAAATTCGGAAACACCTCCTGCTGAATAAAATCACGGCAGGTGGTTCGAATCATGATTTGTTCTTCATCAAAATCTTCCGGAATAAAGACATCTTGAGCTAAGGTGGGCCGAATCAGCCATTCTCCTCCGTTAATGCTATTCTTATTTGGCATACTTGTTTTTTTTGCGTTAAATACGTTCGATAATTCCGGCGGCGCCCTGTCCTGTTCCCACGCACATGGTAACCAGGCCATAGCGTTGATTCCGCCGTTCCAGTTCATTCATAATTTGAACGGTGAGTTTGGCTCCGGTGCAACCCAAGGGATGCCCCAAAGCAATGGCTCCGCCGTGCACATTAACCAAATCTGGGTTCAGATTCAATTCCCGCAACACGGCCAAACTTTGGCTGGCAAAAGCCTCATTCAATTCAATTAAATTCAAATCTGAAGATTGAATTCCGGCCTTTTTTAGGGCACCGGGCACCGCCTGAACGGGCCCCATGCCCATAATGGCTGGCTCAAGACCAACCACGTGGTAGGCCACAAATCTGGCTCGAGGCTGAAGCCCCAATTCCTTGACAAACCGTTCCGACATCAAAAGCACGAAAGCAGCTCCGTCCGAGGTTTGAGAGGAATTTCCGGCAGTAACACTGCCCTTGGCATCAAATACGGGTTTCAGGCCGGCCAGGGCCTCCAACGTCGTATCTGCCCTTGGCCCTTCATCCTGTTGAAACAGTTTGGTTTGAGCTTGCTTTTTGCCGTTGACCACCGTCACTTCTTCCACTTCAATAGGCACAATGCCTCGATTCAACCAACCTTCTTCTTGAGCTTTCAATGCTTTTTGGTGGGATTGCCATGAAAACACGTCTTGGTCTTCCCTGGAAATGGCAAACCTGCGCGCCACCTCTTCGGCCGTTAGCCCCATGCCCCAATACCAATCGGGGTGAGCCTTAGCAACCGCAGGGTTTGGAACCAACCGCCAACCGCCAAAAGGAATTGGGCTCATGGTTTCTACTCCTCCAGCGATAATACAATCGGCCATTCCGCTGCGAATTCGGGCGGCCGCCAAAGCTATGGTTTCAAGGCCTGAAGCGCAGTATCGGTTGATGGTAAGTCCGGGAACGGCATCGGTGCTCAATCCCATCAACGAAATCATGCGGCCAATGTTTAAGCCTTGTTCTGCTTCAGGAGTAGCGTTGCCCACCATTACATCGTCGATGCGGCTGGGGTCTAGTTGTGGACATTGGGCCATTAAATGCCGTACAACCTGCGCGCCCAAATCGTCTGCGCGCATGGAACGAAGTGTGCCACGGGGTGCTTTTCCAACCGCAGTGCGGTAGCCATCTATAATATATGCTGTTTCCATCGCCAAATCAATTAATTCCGTAAAGGTTTACCGGTTTTAAGCATGTGTTGTATGCGCTGTAGGGTGGGCTTTGTTCCCAATAGACTTAGAAAAGCCTCCCGCTCTAAATCCAACAAATAGGTTTCACTGACCGGACTGGGCTGGGTTAAATCTCCACCGCACATCACATAGCCCAATTTTTCAGATATCAGTCGGTCGTGTTCGCTGATGTAATGTCCGGATTGCATGCTGTTGGCACCGGCATAGACAATACCCAAGCCTTCTCGGCCCAGCACTTGAATGTCGGTTCGTTCTTGTGGACGAACGTACCCGGCTTCGGCCAGCAATAAAACCGTTTGTTTGGCAAGCCCGATGCGCTGTGCTCCATTCATAACCAGGCGATCTAGGCCCGGCCGGAAAATCCCAAGCTCAAAGGCCTGCAAGGCCGAGGTGGCCACCTTGGCTTGACCTATGGTTAAAAATCGATTCCTCAACACATTGGTGCGTATGCCGCCTTCTCCAAATTCAGTGGCGGCCCGAAGGGCAAATTCCTTGCTGCCTCCCCCACCGGGAATCAAGCCTACACCCACTTCGACCAATCCGATGTAGGTTTCGGCGCTGGCCACAATGGCATCGGCATGCAGGCACATTTCACATCCACCACCTAGGGTTAGCCCGTGCGGAGCCACCACAACCGGTATGCTGGAATACCTCAACCGCATGGTGGCTTTTTGAAAAGCCTTAACAGCGAAGTTGAGTTCATCCCATTCCTGCTCTATGGCCAGCATCAAGATCAAGGCCAAATTGGCCCCGGCCGAAAAATTCTCTCCATCGTTGGAAATCACCAAGCCATTCCATCCTTCGGTTTCGGCCATATCAATGGCTTTATGCAATCCTTGTATGACCTCGGCTCCAATGGAATTCATTTTGGTATGAAAGGAGAGGTTCAAAACCCCATCGCCCAGATTGGTAATCCGAGTCCCTGAATTTGACCAAAGCGTATGTTCTGGGTACACATTTGACAGCACGATAAACCCTTCCTTTCCCGGTACGGGCTGCTGGCTCCCCTGCACCAAGGAATGGTACTGAACTTGCCCTTCAAGCGTAGTATAAAAGCGTTTTTCGCCCGTTGCTTGCATGGCTTTAATCCAGTCTGGCACAAGAATTCCGGCCAAATCCATTTCTGAAACAACCCAATCAAACCCTAGGGCATCCCAAATTTCAAACGGTCCATGACTCCAGCCAAATCCCGCCTTTAATGCCTCATCTACTTTATACACTTCGCCCGCAATAATGGGCATTTGTTCGGCCGAGTACGACAATAAATCCAAGAACAATTCCTTGAAAAATGGCCCTGGAGCGTCTGCCGATTTCAATAAAATGTCCAAGCGGGCCAGAGGGTCTTCCAGCGGCTTCATCCGTTCCAAAATAGGCCCCTTGTATTTTTCTTGAGGTCGGTATTCCATGCGCTGAACATCCAAAATATGAATGTCTGAGCTGCCGTCTTCCTGGCGCACCTTCTTAAAAAAACCCTGTCCCGACTTTTGCCCCAGCCAACCTCGATTCACCATTTCGGTTAAAAATGAAGGCATAGAAAAGGTTTGGCTTTCTCGGGGCCCCGCAGCTTGGGCATGCAAACCTTGAGCCACCTTAACAAAGGTATCTAGGCCCACCACATCGGCCGTTCTGAACGTGGCCGACTTTGGCCGTCCAATCAAGGGCCCAGAAAACCGTTCAATGGTTTCGGGCAGCACATCGCTGTTTTCCATTAAATGCAACAAGCGCATCATGGAGTACACCCCAATTCGATTGGCAATAAATCCGGGCGTATCTCGACATTGAACGGTGGTTTTTCCTAAAAATTTCCGACCAAATTCCATAAAGAAATCAACCCAATGCGCTTCGGTTTGAGCCGAAGGAATGATTTCAAGTAGGTTTAAATAGCGCGGCGGATTAAAAAAGTGCGTTCCTAAAAAACAAGAAACAAAATCAGAGCTCCGCCCTTGCAGCAAACTGCCAATCGGAATGCCAGAAGTGTTGGTGCTTACGGGCACACCCGAGCGGCGGTGCGGCTCAATGGCTTCATACAAAGCCATTTTGTCTTCTCTACGCTCAATAATGCACTCCAATATCCAATCGGCTTCGGCCAGCCGCGGCAGGTGGTCGCGGAAGTTTCCGGTTCGTATTCTCGATTTCAGGTTGTTGCTGAACAGCGGAGCCGGATTCATTTTAATGGCTGCTTCTAAGGAGCTGCGGGCCAAATCATCCACAGTCCCTTTCTCGCCTTCCAGCACGCGATCCAATAAATCCACACTGAATCCGGCATTGGCCAAATGGCAAGCAATTTGAGAGCCCATTACGCCCGAGCCCAACACGGCTATCCGATTAATTTTCCACGGCCATTTCATGCTCAATAGATTTTGTTTTTTTGATATTCGTTGCAGGTTTGGAATTTTGCTCTGCAAACTCAGAAGCATATTGAGGCACCTGCTCCAGCATGTGCTGCAGCAATTGCCATTGTTCCGGCGCCCATTTGTTCATCAAGAACTGCTGAAAGGCCTTGACGGTTTGACTGGCTTCTTTTCTGAATTTCAGGCCTTTAGGGGTCAAAAAAACCCGCATCATACGCCTGTCTTGGGTGTCCAATCTGCGTTCTATCCAACCTTTTGATTCCAGTACATTCAAACTGCGGGACAGGCTTCGGGCGCTCAGTCCCAGCAATGGGCCCAGATGAGTAACGGCAACGCCTTCCCGCGGAACATTCAACAGCAAAAAGCCGGTAGAACTGCTAATGCCCTTGGCCAAACCCAAGGTATTGTACATGCGAAATATGGCGTGCCAGGCCGTTTTCACGCTAAAACAAGCTGTACTTTTTTGTTCTGCCCGATGTCCCATGCTCTAAAATTAAAAAAAAGTATGCATGCATACGGTATTTTAATTTTTTTTAGTGTTAAAAATGGTTTGGGCGGCTGACGGGCTTTCACCGGTTGTCCGCGGTTGGCGGAAGTCTGGCCCAGCGGGCTT
>JAQCBQ010000144.1 GCA_027621385.1 Bacteroidota bacterium
CCCGATTTGAGTCCCACAACTGAAACAGCCTCATACTCGTGGGCCAAAAAAAGCGCATCATTGGGTTCATCAACTTCAAAATCAAATATTTTCCCCCGGTTGGTCATTATGGTGCGCACAGGCGATTGAGCCCACAGCCCCTCATGCAACAGGAGGAAAAACAGAACCGCCCAAAGAACAAACCTCATCTTAGAGCGTCCGTCAAGGCCTTTAAATGATGCGCAAGACCCGTGGAGACTTGGGTTAAAGGCAGGCGTACCGTACTGCCGCACAAGCCCAGGTGTTCCATGGCTACTTTTATTCCCGCCGGACTCCCTTCATCAAAAATGGCATTCATAATCGAGTATAAAGCCTGGTGCTCGGTCTTAGCCAAACTAAAATCTCCGGAACGGGCAGCATGAACCATCGTTGAAAAGCGCTTGGGAAAGGCATTTGCTACCACAGAAATAACCCCGTCAGCACCCGATGCCAACAGGGGGAAGGTCAACGCATCGTCTCCGCTGATCACCAAAAAAGAAGACCTTGAGCGTTCGTACATAATCCGACTGATTTGATGCATATTGCCACTGGCCTCCTTAATGCCGCAAAAAACCGAAAAATCTGAGGCCAAGCGCAGGGTGGTGTCGGCCGTCATATTGACTCCCGTTCTGCCCGGCACATTGTATAGAATGATGGGCAAAGGCGTTACCTCGGCCAAGGCGGCAAAATGAGCATACAGCCCCTGCTGATTGGGCTTATTGTAGTAGGGAGTCACCGATAGAATGGCGGATACACCCGACAAATCGGTTTCTAGCATATCCCTTTTCAGGGATTGAGTATCGTTACCCCCAATTCCAAACACAATGGGGATTCGGCCGGAAGCGGTTCCAAGCACTGCAGCAAGAATGTCCCGCTTTTCTTGGGGAGAAAGTACTGGGTTTTCTGCTGTAGTTCCATTTACCACCAGGTAATCTAAGCCTTCCGAAATCCAAAATTCCGTCAACGATTCTAGGGCCTTAAAATCAACCTTGCCTGATTCTAAAAAGGGTGTAATAATGGCAACACCGGCTCCACATAATGACTTCATCTGATACGCATCTATTTCATTTAAACATATAGAAAGTTGACTTATTGTCCATCCAGGTAAACCGACAATTGCCGTTCATCCTGAATCAATACCTCGCGGGCCTTACTCCCTTTATTTGGCCCTACAATGCCTGCCGCTTCCATTTGATCAATCAAACGTCCGGCTCGATTGTACCCTATATTCAACCGACGCTGCAGCAAGGAAGCGCTGCCTTGTTGATGCTGCACAATAATTCGGGCCGCTTCATTGAATAAATCATCCTTTTCAGACGGATCCAATCCTTTACCGCCTTCCTCATGCTCACTGACATATTCAGGCAACATAAAGGCCTCAGGATACCCACGCTGCTCTCCAATAAATCGGACGATGTCTTCCACTTCCGGAGTATCCACAAATGGACATTGAAGGCGGACCAAATCAGAACCCAGACTAAGCAGCATATCTCCCTGACCGATCAATTGTTCGGCTCCACCCGTATCTAAAATGGTTCTGGAATCAATCTTCGATGACACCCTGAAGGCCAATCGAGCCGGGAAGTTGGCTTTAATGGTACCGGTAATAATGTTGACGGAAGGGCGTTGGGTTGCAATAATCACATGAATTCCCACGGCGCGCGCCAACTGGGCAATCCGAGCAATGGGAAGTTCCACTTCTTTTCCGGCCGTCATGATTAAATCAGCAAATTCATCGATGACCAAAACGATATAAGGCAAATAGCGATGGCCTTCGCTGGGGTTCAAGCGCCGTCCTTTAAACTTGGCATTGTATTCCTTCAAATTTCTCACCTGGGCCGCCTTTAGTAACTCATAGCGGTTGTCCATTTCAATGCACAACGAATTCAAGGTATCTACCACCTTCTTAACATCTGTAATGATGGGCTCCTCCTCGTTGGGCAATTTGGCCAAGTAGTGTTTTTCAATGATGTTGTACAAGGTCAATTCCACCTTTTTGGGGTCTACCATCACAAATTTCAGCTCGGAGGGATGCTTTTTGTAGAGTAGAGACACCAAAATGGCATTGATTCCAACCGACTTTCCTTGTCCGGTAGCCCCGGCAACCAGCAAGTGGGGCATTTTCGCCAAATCGGCCACAAACACATCGTTTGAAATGGTTCGACCGAGGGCGATGGGCAAATCGAACCGAGTTTGAGCAAATTTTTCATTTTGCATAACCTTGCGCATCCCAACCACTGCCCGGTTTTGATTCGGCACCTCAATCCCAATGGTACCTTTACCGGGAATCGGAGCAATAATCCGAATGCCCTGAGCCGCAAGACTCAGGGCGATATCGTCTTCCAAATTTTTAATTTTTGAAATGCGTACACCCGGCGCAGGTACAATTTCATATAAAGTCACTGTGGGGCCAATGGTGGCCTTGATTTTTTGGATTTCAACCCCATAATTTTTTAGGGTTTCCAAAATTCGATCCTTATTCTGTTCCAGTTCTTGGGCATCGACTTTAAAGTCGGTATTGCCATGATCAACCAGCAGCTCCAAGGGCGGCATTTTAAACTCCGACAAATCCAGTTTCGGGTCGTATTCTCCGTATTGTGCAACGAGCTGTTCTGAGGCGCTTTTTTCCTGCTGAGCTTCCAGGGCTTGATCTGAAGTAGAGGATTCTTCTTCCCCGGTTTGAATGGGCTCAATCTCCAACTCGACATCCAATTCTACCGCAGGCGCTGACTGGGCTGGTGCGTCTTCCACCGGACTTGTCTCCAATTCCAATTCCAATTCCCTCCCCGGCTCTTCCAACGGCTCCACTTGAAACTCGTCAATAAACGCGGGATCGCTTTCTACATCCAATCCAGGCAATTCATCTTTATGGGTATAAAAATCCGTTTCGGGATCGGGTATGTCTTCTGCTTCCTCCAGCTCGTTTTCTGGGTTAAGGTTGTGCACCGCGGTGGCATTCCGAAACTTCGCCAACCAAAGGTCCCACAACAGGGGCTCAAAGATCAACACAAAAAAGGGCAGAGCAAAAAATAGAGCCAAGGTGGTTCCCCATAGACCTAAATACAAGGAAATTCCGCGGGCCATCTTAAAACCAAGCATTCCAGCAGGAAGCCCGTCCATAAAGGGGATGTTTAAGTGCCCGAGCACAATGGAAGTCCAAAACGTAAAAAACAGCAGGCGGTGTGCATTTCTCTGCACCCAAGGAATAAAGCGACCAAACAAACCCTTGAAGGCCAACGAAAACAGAAATGGGAACAATAAAAACGTGGAAAAACCAAAAGCATTAAACATCAATTGATGTCCCAGCCAGTTCCCCAAAAAACCCATGGGATTTACAGGACTGTGTTCTGGGGCTACCGAACGCAATAGAACCGATTGATCTTCCCGCCAAAACACCAAATAGGCAAAAGCGCTTACCGCAGCATAAACACCAAACACGAACAACATCAACCCCAATAGACGTTTAACTCTTGGCGGCAGAGATATGGAAGGCCAGCGACGCATTTTGGGTGTTAATTCACCTGCATCCTCCACATGTGCGGAACCTCCTGCTTTTGGCTTTTTAGGCCGGGCAAAACTACCTGATGCTGTTTCTTCTTGGCTCATAACGGGCAAGGGCAATAAACAAAAATACCATCTGTAAAATTAACCGAAGTATGCGCTTATTTATTGCGTTTCTCAGAAAGGTATTAACACTCCCCTTCTCAAAACCTTTATTTCACCCTAATCTTTATCGGCTTCATTGCGCCAAATAAAGTATCCTGAAAATTCATCGACGTTTAAAATATCAATGACAGGCTCTCCCGTATTCCATTCTTTCCATTCCGATTCCGGAATCAGTTTTTTCCATTGTAGTGATTCTGGAGGCCCTTCACCATTCAAATTGACAAAAGCCGGCAAGCGAAACCCTGGATAAATGTTCTCCCACCTGTACCGCAATTGCACTTGCCCCTCCACCATTTTTTGCTGAAACACCAAGACCGGCACTCCCGGAATTTTCAGGTATTGATAAAAAAGCCAATCGTACTCTTCCCCCAAATGCTCGTTCATGAATTTCAACAGGGTTTCAGTTGTCACCGCCTTGTACGAAAACTCGTTTTGTATCGCTTTCAGCAAACCTAGAAAGCGGGTATCGTCATTGAGCAGATCCCGCAGGGTTTGAATAACAAAGGCTCCTTTGTAATAAATGTCTTGACTGGGCTTATCGTTTAATCCGCGCTTACCCAGCATGGGTTTGTCGTTTTGAATTCTAGGGCGCCAAGAATCGATGTACTGATAGGCAATCTCTTCTCCGTATTTTTTTTCTACAAACAAGGCCTCCATATAGGTGGCAAATGCCTCATGAATCCACATGTCAGCAATATCGGCTCCGCTCACATGGTTGCCCCAATATTCATGCGCTGTTTCGTGCAGTAGGATAAAATCAAACTCCAGACCTAAGTTCGTGGCATCCAAACCCAAATACCCTGTTTTATATTGGTTTCCGTAAGAAATGGCCGATTGGTGCTCCATTCCGGCATAGGGGGTTTCAATCAGCTTATATCCATCTCGGGCAAAGGGATAGCAGCCCAACATATTCTCATACAATTTGAGCATTTCCTTCAGCTGTCCAAAATGCCGTTTCGCCTTTTTCAGGTTTTCGGGCATAACATAATAATCCATGGGAAATACAGTCCCGCTTTGACAGCTGTATTCATCGGCAAAGTGAACGAAACGGCCCACATTAAAGGTAACATTGTAATGATTAATGGGATAAGAAACCCGCCAACGGTAGGAGGTTGTGCCATCGCCCAAAACAGTTGCACCCAACAATTTACCATTGGAAATGCCCATGTAAGCGGAGGGAACAATCAATTCAATGCGCATGCTGTCGGGCCGATCCAACCATTGGTCTTTGCAGGGCCACCACACCGAAGCGCCTTCGGTTTGAACGGCGGAACCAGCCCAATGAAACCCCTGTGCATCCTTAGCCCAAACCACACCACCGTCCCATGGCGCATTTTTGGCCTGAGACGGCAATCCGGTAAATTGAATATCTAAAACATGACTGCTTCCAGGCAGTAAAGAATCAGGAAAATAAAGGAATAAGGCGCGTTCTTTGCGCTTAGAAGGAATAACTTTTCCCTGCCATTCCACTTTTTTCAGGCCCATTCCGGGAGCCAAATCAATTTGCAGCACAGCTGTTTTTTTCAGTACATCAAAATGCATCTGATTTAATCCCGAAATGCTTCGCCGGTCTGGATCAATTTCGGCCTTCAATGCATAAAAACGAACATCATAGCAGGCACGCTCTGGCCCATTCCAACCCAGCAACGTATCCTCTCGACTAAACAAAGGTTTTTTATCCTGTGCATTGGCATTTAGGCCAAGCATCAGCAGCAATCCGCAAAAAAGTTGACGTTTCATGGGTGGAATTTAGGCAAAGCCAAGTGATTAATCAAGGAGAACAGGTAAAGTTTTTTTAAAATTAAGTCCTTGATGCTCCCGAAATTAGCTCGAAAAGACGTTAATTTTTGGGCGGCTACGGGCTTTCTCAGGTAGTCTGCAACAGCAACTGTTGTGCTCAGCGGGCTTGCGGTGGCTCCCAAGGTCGCCTCCGCGCCGCGCGTGCACAGACAGTTGCTGCATTGCAGCCTACCTTGTTCAATCCCTGCCGCAGCCCCCTCATGCCCAATCTGCAGTCCAATTTACAAGAACGCTGCAAGATCAAGGACAGCCAAAACGAAAAAGGCCCCTGTAAACAGAGGCCTTTTGATTGATTCATTTTTTTTCTTAGTTGAGAAGACCCAACTCCTTTGAACGCTTTAGCGCTGCCGTGATTCCAATCTTGTCAATCACTTTCAATCCTTTGGCAGACACCTTCAACACAACCCAACGATCCTCTTCTGGAATGTAAAAACGCTTCTTCAACAAATTGGGTTTAAAAACACGCTTTGTTTTGCGATTCGAGTGAGAAACAGTGTTGCCGGTCATTGTTTTTTTACCGGTAATTACGCAAACCCTTGCCATATCTTTTATTTTTTACGGGTTGCGAAGATAGGAATTTTTTGAGAAAAAAGGGATTTTTTGAATATTTTTCTGAAAGTCGGGCAGCTTAACTAAAAATATCCTGAGCCAGATTGACCGAGGCATGAAACTCTGCCTCTGAAATGCTTGTCCCTTCTCCTTGACCAGAAATAAATTCCAGCAACTTTTCTGTAGGAACATTTCCCGTTTGTTGGTCGGCGGTTACCGGGCAACCACCAAAGCCCAAAATGGCAGAATCGAAAATACGACATCCCCCTTCCCATGCCGCTGTAATGTTTTTGTTCAGGTTGGTAGGTCGAACGTGCAAATGAGCTCCAAATTGAACTCCCGGATATGCCTTTCCAAGTTCTTTAAAGGAGGCTGTCAATACTTCTGCTGTTGCAATTCCGATGGTATCTGATAGGTTTATTTCGTCAAAACC
>JAQCBQ010000145.1 GCA_027621385.1 Bacteroidota bacterium
TTTTAATATATGCAGATAATTTGTCGATTCTAGCAGGAACAGCAGGGACACCCATTCCATTTCCCGTATAAACGGGAGGGCGGTATGCATTTCCATCATCAAAGAACATTAATCTTATTTTATTTTGCTTGATTTGAATAATTAATCTTATGTACCAATCTAAAGGGATTTTTACAATTCCATTAAAATAGAATTTACTTGTTATATAATTGAAAACCAATTGATTTTCAGTTTCCCCTACCAATACTTCTTTTGGATTGACAAATTGCGTTCCAGACCAATTTTTAATCCGCTTTATAGATTCTTGTGTAGGGATCGAATCAAATTCAAATACTTCACTAAAAATTAAATAGGTGTTTGGGTCTTGGTAAAGAGAATCTAAAAGAAATTGTGCATGCGATTTATTAAAATAAAATGAAAGCAAGCAAATTTGAATAAAAGGTAAAATTCGTTTTAAAAAGGGCATTTTCATAAAGTCAATACTTCAAAAAATAAAAGTTTACAACTATTAGGAGTCAATTCTAGATTTCCTTCAACCCGGTTAAACTTTAAAGAAGCAGCTAAAGGGCTAATATTGTAGTGTTGTCAAAACATCCATGCCGATTTAAAAAATTATCTTAGGATGTTTTCCCCCAATCCCCAATCACTTAAATTCCACCAAATCTGCCGTAACTGTACATTTATTGACAACCACGAAGGGCAATACGAAGGTGTTTTTCCAATTCACCGTTATGTTTACTAAGGCCCGATTGTCTTTCAATGGGCTTGCTGCATAACCTGATAGCATGTTGCTTTTGGCTTCATCGACCAAGGCGATGGGGGTATTGCCTCCCAATCCGAACACGTACGTTGCGCTGGCTGATCCAGAAAGCCCCTTTTTAACATATGAGAAATTATTGCTGCTTAGAGCCGCGGAATTCATTAGATAGCCCTGATGTAAGGCACAACCTTGAAATAGGGGAAGAATGCAGAGCAGGATTAGCCCTTTTTTTACAACGTTCGAAATGGATTGCATAGGAATGTTATTTAAATTAGTAATTGAATTGGTGTGAAGTTAATTATTTTAATTTTAAAAAAATGTTGTTGTTGGATTGCCCATTAATTACATGGCTAAACAGGAGAAATAGACTTTCAACAAAATTTTTAATTGCGATGTGGTTGGGCCCTTGCAGGACTTTTTGAATCTTCTCTAAAATTTGCATTAGTTTGGTGCAATTTCTTGTTTTTCCCTAGGTAAATCAATTGCGGTATTGAATTGACAGTTATCCTTGAGGATTTTTTTACCACAAAGCACTCCATGTCGGCGCAAAGGGCACAGAGGGGATGTCGTGTAGCGAGAGTGCTCGAGGCTCCTTTGCGAACCTTTGCGTTTCCCTTTGCAGCCTTTGCGGTAAAATTTTGCCCGGTATGACTTGATTCCGGACTTGTCCAACGTAATTGACCTCTAAATTAATTTCCCCCCTAAACCTCCCCGGTTTTCAATCCCCAAACTCCGATTAAAATCAAGGCCAGGAAGGCGCTCCGAGCCAGGTCTAAGGCTTGCAGTCCCAACAATTGATCGGTTAGTACCATAATAACAAGGGCAGTTCCGGTCCAAACGCTGAATGCGATGCTGGATCGGATGTGTTTGGCTGCTTTTAAGAACAATAGGGCATTGGCAATGCCAAACCCGGCATAAGCCAGTACACCCAACCAGCCTTCTATGGGCCCGGTTGGCCATGAGAGTCCGCCCGCCCAGCTCAGTTTTTTCATCCATTGAATGCTATAAAACCAACAGGCTTCCATACCGGCGGCAAGAAATAAATAGAGCCAAGCCCGCTGTTTAGTTGTCATGCTGCAAATATTGAAGGCCTACCGTGCCAATTCCAATTAAAATCAGGTAAAATGCCTGTTTAAGTCCAATGGGTTTTTTCTCCATCAGCCATTCGCGCAGGGCCGCCAGACCCATTACCAATCCAGTCCAAACCCCATAGGTGAGCGAAGCCGGCCACTCGTCCATCACCATCGTCAACAGTACTACATTGCTAATTCCAGAGGTTAGATACACCAATAGGGGCAGAATGGCGTTCCAAATGGCGCCGGCATTTTTGCTGCGTATGGATTGCTTAATGGCCGAGCCGCTTAGTCGGGTGGTGGACCAAATCCAAATGGTTTGACACAGGGCTGCCAGCAGAAGCCACAAGATGGTCATGCCATTGAATTGGAACGGGTACGGTGAATTCGGTCGTACAATTCCGGTTTAGGCCCATATTTTTCATGGCCGTCCAAACGATCCGCGAACCATGATTTTGGGAGCCAGGGGCGCATTCGGTTCAATAGATTTATGCGCAGGTTGTTGATTTGTTTTCCAATGCCTTGGTCTTCCCAGTCGCTCACCTTAAAGCGGAATATGGAAAATACATGTTGTTCTGCCCAGCCTCGGGGAAAGCGATACCATACTCCAAATCGTCTGGGCTTAAACCCTGGCTTGTAAATGGTTCCAAACATCCAATCCCAGAGCGCCAGTTTGGTCGAGAAATTGGCATGATAGACTTCGGCATGATCTGCGTGGTGCCATTGATGCAGTTCCGGACCATTAATCAGGTAGCCCAATCTTCCTAATTTTACGTCGATGTTGGCATGAATGAACTGTCCCCAAAGGGCATCAATTAGAGCTTTAATGGGAACTACAATGGCGGCAGTTTGAACGTCCAACAGGAAGAAAATGGGCAAGAATTCAATGGTTTGATTGATGATAATTTCTACCATGTGGGAACGGCTCCCGGCCAACCAATCCACATTTTCAACGGAATGGTGTGCCTCGTGGGTTCTCCAAAACCAAGGGTTGCTGTGTTGAAACCGATGGAACCAGTAAATGTAGAAATCATGGGTAATCACAAAGAACAGCACAATGGCCCAAAGGGGCCAATGGCTGATGTATCCTGTTTTATCGATACCCAGGGCCACTTCTGAAGGGGCAATGATGTAGTCGAAAATTAGAATTTTAAGGAAAAAACTCTGAATCAAGGTGTACCACAAGAAGTCAATCCAGAATCCCTTGCGGAAAATGGATAGTCCTTTTTGATATGGGAAATAGCGTTCCAACAGGATAAAAACGAAGGGCGTCATCAGCAGAATGAGTCCACTGATGCTTTCTACGTTCCAAGTCCAACCGGACAACCACTCTTCCATAAATTAGCCTTTATTTTGAAGGTCTTCTAATGTAACTCGGCGCAGGCGTTTGCGGGGCTCCAATTCTGAGTCATAAATTCGTTTAACACCATCGCCCATGGCGGCTTCGATATCGCGGATGTTGCGTACCATGCGAGCCATACCTGCGGGTTCAACCGATGCTGCGTGGTCGGTTCCCCACATGGCGCGGTCAAGGGTAAAGTGGCGTTCAACGAATGCGGCTCCAATGGCTACAGCGGCCTCGGTAGTTGCCAATCCTGTTTCATGTCCGCTATATCCGATAGGGGCGGTAGGATACATGCCCATAAGGGTATGGATCATGCGCAAGTTTAATTCTTCGGGAGGGCAAGGGTATGCTGAAGTGGAGTGAGCCACCATTAAATCGGTATTTCCTACGTGTTTGACGGCCGTTTCGATTTCATGCATGTTGCTCATTCCGGTACTCAACATCAATGGCCTGCCGGTGCTGCGTACTTTGCTGAGCAGGGGCAAATCGGTTAAGGAAGCCGAGGCCATTTTGTACATTACTGGATTGAATTGTTCCATGAAATCTACGCTGGGTTCATCCCAGCAAGAGGCGAACCAATGAATGCCTTTTTCTTTGCAATAGGCATCGATTTGGGCAAATTCTGCCGATTCAAATTCAATGCGCTTTTTGTAATCGATATAGGTCATCCGGCCCCATGGGGTGTCGCGTTCTTTATCCCACTGATCGCGGGGTACGCAAATTTCAGGGGTTCTTTTTTGGAATTTAACGGCATCGCATCCGGCATCTACAGCGGCATCGATTAGTTTTTTTGCGATGCTTACTTCTCCGTTGTGGTTGATGCCGATTTCAGCTATAATATAGGCCGGAGCTCCATCTCCGATGATTCGGCCGTCGGCCAGGGTTACTTTTCTCATGGTGTTTTATTCAGTAATCGATTGGTGTGCAAAAATGATTAATTCGGCCAAATCTCGAAAGGCACCATAACCGCCCTTTTCAGAACAGATGTAGTGGGCTTTTTGTTTGGCCATGAACATGGCATCGGAAGGGCTAGCCGCCAGTCCCGCCATTTCAAGGGCTTCCAAATCATTGGTGTCGTCGCCAATGTAGGCTAGATTTTCAGGATTTAGGTTTTGTTGGTGTAAAAAATCAATCAACAAGCTGCGTTTGTCTTTGGCGTTTAGGAACAGGTGTTGAATGGAAAGTTTTTCGGCACGGCGCACCACACTTCCAGAGCGTTCTCCGGTCATGATGGCCGTATCGATGCCGCATAGGTTTCTAAGGCGTTCTACACCCATGCCATCGCGTATGCTAAATCGCTTCATGTGTTCACCTTGATCGGAGTAATAGACACCGGTATCTGTCAGGACGCCATCGCAATCGGTGACAACGATCTTCACCTTACGTGCTCGGTTTAACAGTTCTTCCGGGTATTCCTTCATGGCAAACGTGGGATAAACAACATCAAAGGTAGCTGATTTTGTGGTTTACCACATGCTGCAGCGTTTCTGTTCCTCTAGGTACAGCCCGTCTCCTTTCTGGACTTGGAACACTTCATAGAAGGGCATAAAGTTGGAAAGGACGCCTGTAACCCTATACTTGGCAGGGGAATGCACGTCGGTGTATAATTTTTGTTCTAAACTTTTGGGGGTGTCGTGGCCGCGCCAGATTTGTCCGAAGTTTAAGAAAAACCGCTGTTCTGGGCTAAGGCCGGAGATGTTGGGTTGCTGTTTATTGGCAGAGGCAATTTTAAAGGCTTCCCAGGCAATGACCATTCCGCCCAAATCGGCAATGTTTTCGCCAAGGGTTAGGTTGCCATTGATGGAAACATTGGGTAAGGGTTGATAGCCGTTGTATAAGTCAACAAATGATTTGGTTTTTTCTTTGAATCCGGCTTCGTCTTGGGCGGTCCACCAGGAACGTAGGTTGCCATCTCCATCAAACAGCCGGCCTTGGTCGTCAAAGCCATGAGTCAGCTCATGGCCAATGACCATGCCTATTCCTCCGTAATTCACAGCATCATCACCCTCAGGGTAAAAGAAGGGTGGTTGCAAAATAGCAGCTGGGAATACGATTTCATTTAAGGTTGGGTTGTAGTAGGCATTGACGGTTTGGGGGCCCATAAACCATTCGGAACGGTCAACCGGTTGCCCCAATTTTTTTGCCATGCGTTCAAATTCATAGGCTTCTGCGGCGCGGATGTTTTCTAAAAATGTGGTTGGGGAAAAACGAAGTCCGGCATAGCTTCTCCATTGGTCGGGATAACCAATTTTAACCATGATTTTTTTGAGCTTATCTTGAGCTTCAATTTTGGTAGAATCGCCCATCCAATCTAGTTTTTGGATTCGTACAGACAGGGCGCTTTTTAGATTTTCTACCAATTCCAGGGCCCTGGCTTTGGCCGATTCATCGAAGTGTTTTTTCACGTATTCCTGTCCCAACAGATCGCGCAGATAGGTTTCTGCCAATTGAGCCATACGTTTCCAGCGGGGCTCCATTTCTGTTTTTCCGTTCAAAAAGGTGCCATAAAAGGCAAAATGCAGTTGTTCTGCTGCCGGATGCAATTCAGAAGCGAAGGTATTGGCCAGATGAAATTGCTGATAGGCTGTCCAAGTGGCTGCCGGCGTTTTTTGGTATTCTTGGTTGAGTTGCTTGAAGAAATCGGGTTGGCCAAGAATGACTTCGTTGGGGTTCATTCCCAGCTTTAGGAATAGAGTTTTCCAATCTAAGGAAGGATATGTTTTTTGAAGTTGATCTACAGAAGTGGGGTGGTAGCTGGCATAGGGGTTGCGCTGCTCTTCCAAGGTCATAGAAGCTTTGGCCAGGCGCAATTCCATGGCATAAACATTGGCAGCCAAAGCTGTGGATTCCTCCGGCGAATATAGGCCGGTACTGCCTAAAAGTTGAGCGATGTACCGCTGATATTCAGCCCGAATTTCTTCGGCGCGTTCTCCGGTTCTGAAGTAATAGTCGCGATCTGGCAGGCCTAAACCACTTTGATTGACATACAGAACCTGACGGGTTGCATTTTTTAAATCCTGATACACATATACTTCAATTGGACCTTTGCTGCCTCGTTTCAATTGTTCCGCCAGTTTTGTGCTGCGTTGCTGGGGGTCGGTTTGGTGAATCCAGGATTTTAAATCTGAAATTAAGGGCTCCCAACCTCGTTTTGCAACGGTGGCAGAATCCATTGCGGCCGTCCAAAAACTACCAATGAGCGAGCGGGGGTCGGAGGCGGGATGTGTGGTTTTAGAC
>JAQCBQ010000003.1 GCA_027621385.1 Bacteroidota bacterium
CGCGATTTGATTGAAAAGGCCCGCAAATCTTCGCTGTTTGATTACCAGGGCAAACCCCTGGTGTTTATTGATGAAATTCACCGCTTTAATAAAAGCCAGCAAGACGGACTGCTGGCCGCCGTGGAACAAGGCCTGTTTACGCTGATTGGCGCTACCACCGAAAACCCTTCCTTTGAACTGAATTCGGCCCTGCTGAGCCGTTGCCAGGTGCTGACCTTGCAGCCGCTGAGCCGGGAGGATTTGCTGGAAGTGCTTCAACGCGCCCTGAATACGGATGCCTGGCTGCTCGAACGGCAGGTGGATTTGCTGCAGCCCGATGCCCTGCTGCAGGCCGGCGGCGGCGATGCCCGACGCATGCTGAATGCCCTGGAAATGGCCGTGAATTATGCCTTTGACGGAGAAAAGGCCCGAATTGATGGTGCGGTGCTGTCGGCCGCCCTGCAAGACCCCCGCTGGCGCTACGATAAATCGGGCGAGATGCACTACGATGTGGTTTCGGCCTTTATTAAAAGCCTGCGCGGGTCAGATGTGCAAGCGGGGCTGTACTGGCTGGCCCGCATGCTGCACGGAGGCGAAAAGCCGGAATTCATTGCCCGCCGCATGCTGATTTTGGCCTCGGAAGACATTGGAATGGCTAACCCCAACGCTCTGCTGCTGGCTCAGGCTTGCCTGGATTCAGTGAAAGCCATTGGCATGCCCGAATCGCGCATTATTTTGTCGCAAGTGGCGGTGTACCTGGCAAAATCGGCCAAATCGAATGCCTCTTACCTGGCCATTGATCGGGCACTGGATTTTGTGCGGCAAACCGGCGACCTGCCGGTCCCCCTGCACTTAAGAAACGCCCCCACCGATTGGATGAAAAAGGAAGGCTATGGCAAAGGTTACCTGTACCCTCACGATTTTCCGGGAGGACAGGTGCCTCAACAATACGGCCCCGATGAGACGGAGTTGCCGCCGTTTTTTGAGGGCTGAACCGCTGGATTGGGCATAAGGCTCTCCATGGCTATGCCCAATGCACTGCTCAAAATTTATGTACCTTTAATCTATGAGAAAATATGTTTTTTTCTTGGGCATGCTGCTGGGGCTGGTCGCCTGCAATCCCTCCGAAACCAACTGGGAGGTGGAGGCCTTAGCTCCGCTGATGCACAGCCGAATGACCATTCAAAATTTGGTGGGCGATTCTTCGGTGGCCGTTGATCCCAACGGTGATTTGATTCTGGAAATTCAGGGCAATGCCCTTCCGCTGAATTTGGATACGCTGTCGGCGTTCCGAACCTTGGCGGTAAACGATACTTTTTATTGGGACTATCCGGCCATTACCATTTATCCGGGCATTGATATGCAGCTGCCGCCCATTTATATGAATTTTTATGTGCCCAATGCGGAAATGGTGGAGGCACTGATGGAAGGTGGAAAAATCGATGTAGCAGTAACTTCATCCATTCCCCGTAAAATGAATTTTAGGTACGGGATTCCCATGGCTCGGTTGAACGGTCAGCCGATTGGGTTTTCGGGAAGTTTGGCGGCCTGGCAGCCCGGACAAAATCCGGTGGCCCTTAGCCGCTCCTTCAATTTGGCAGGCCATAAACTGGATTTGCGCGGGTTGGATTTGACGGGCTCAAACCGCCTGGAAATTCTGGTGGTGCCCTCCATTGCGGCCGGAGAGGAGCCATTGAATGTTCAGCAAGGCCAGGCGCTGTTTACCATTTCTACCCAGTTTACAGATATGGATCCCCTGTGGCTGCGGGGCGCGTTTTTATCGCAAGATTTGGACATTCCCGCTTCCTTGACGGCCATTCCTGAACTCAGCAAATTATCGGCCGATGCGGTTCAATTTGATCGGGCCAGTTTGGTGCTGCGGCTTGAAAATACGCTGGGTGCTGAACTCAAGGTCCGACCTCGGAGGTTCTGGGCAGAGCGGAGTCAAACCGGAGCTCAGGTAGATTTGCAGCATGCGATAATCAACAAAAATGTATGGATAGATCGGGCAGTTTGGAATGGAGGGGTTGGAGCACCTGCTCCCAAAACGTATTCTTGGGAAATCAACCATCAAAACTCCAACATCCTTGATTTTTTGTCGGCCATGCCTGATAAAATTGGGGTAGAGGTGGATGTCAGCGTTAATCCCATGGGGAATACGGCAGGTTTTATGGATTTTGTGTATCCGGATGCGCTCCCTAAATTCAGCATTGATGCCCGATTGCCCTTGAAGTTTGCGGCTCAGAATTTGGCTTTTTCCGATACGGTGGCCTGGACCTTGCAGGAATCGGAATACGAAGCTCTTAAAAGCGCCACTCTGTGGCTGAAGGGGGAAACCATGTTTCCTTTTGAAACTCGTTTGCTGCTTGAAATGCTGGACGGTAGCGGACAGGTTTTAGACACCTTGATTCAGAATGTGGTGGTTCCTGCCGGTCAATTGAATCCCAATACAGGTCAGGTGGAACAGGCCATGGCTTTCAATCAGAGCGTAGAGCTTACCGAGGCCCGGCTTCAGGTTCTGAAACAAACCGAATTTTTTAAGCTTAGGGCTTTTTTCAATACGCCCCCCGGAGGCAATGTGGTTTCCATGAAGAGCCATTATTACATGGATTTTAAATTGGTGGCCCGGGCCGGAATCAATATTGGATTTAACTGATGAACCCCATTCCTTTTTTATTTCCCCTGTTTGGTTGGTTTGGTACTCAGGCAAGACCTGATTTTTTTCAAGACCGGTATTCCAGTTTGGGGCAGGTGAGCCTGTATTCTGAGGGCAATTTTGAGTCGAGCCACATGAACGGCTGGTTTGTTTCTCAAGCCTTGATTGGGCGCTCGTTTACTCAGGCTGATATGATGTCGGTGCAGGCCGATGGACAGGGTTATGCGTCAGGTCGCTGGGAAACCGGCTTTCGCTATTGGAGTTTGGATTCGGCCTTTGGAGGTGGCGCCTGGCGGCATTCGCTGGGATTTTCAAATACTTGGCAGGGCTATGCCTCCTACGATGCTGATTTGTTTGGATTGATTAGCCGAGGCAATGCGCCCTTCGCCGGCCAATCCCTGCCCTTGAATTCCAGCACGGGTTTTTTGACCAATTATCAAACCATTGATTTTTCATTGGCTCGGCCTTTCCATGGGCCGAACGCCTCTTGGTTTATCGGCTTTGGGCTGGGATTTGTGAACGGGAGTTTTTTTCGCGATGCCCAAATGCAAGGAGGGAGTTTCTACACCCACCCCGAGGGTGACGAACTGCGGCTGGGCATGAACCAGGTGCAGCTTCGGGCCTCTGACCCTTCAGGCTCCGCTTTTTTGTACCCGGCGGGTTTGGGTTTTTCGTTTCGGGGAAGCCTGGAATACCAGCATAAGAAAGGCCATGTTGTTTCTTTTTCCGTTCAGGACGCCGGATTGATGTTTTGGAATCGACAGGGACAAACGATTGAACTGGATTCGGAACTGGTGTGGTCAGGCTTTGAGGTTCCAAACATTGCCGAGGTGGCTGAGACCTTGTTTCAAGATCAATTGGATAGCATTGCAGGGGATTTGGTGGTTTTAGACCAACGCCGTTCGTTTGAAACCATGCTGCCCGTCGGAATGCGGCTGGGGTACGGCCGCCGGCTGTTTCAGAATACCGCTTTGCTTCAGGCTCAAATGTACTATGCTCCCTATTGCATGCCCATTCCAGAACTGGAATTGGCTTTTTATTATTTGGGCAAAGGGCGCTTGAATGCCGGCATTAGCGCATCGGGTGGGGGAGTATGCCTTTGGAAAATAGGGCTTAATGTTGGAGTAGATGCAGGGAAGGGTTGGGCCTTTCAGCTGTTTACCCGCAATGCCGAATCCATTTGGCCCAATGCCGCCGGTCGCGGATTCTCGGCCGGATTTCAGATTAGTAAACGCATGTTGAAATCGTAACCATGATTCGAACGGTATATCTTATCATTTTGGGCTTGACATGGAGCTGGTTTTTGATGCCGGCCTGGGGTCAAAGCACTTGGTTTAAAACCTTTAGTTGGGAGCCTTACAGTTCCGGGAAAACCGTGCTGGCCACCCGCGACAGCAGTTTGGTTTTTGCCGGCATTACCCAATCCAACCAAGGCGATGCCTTTTTGGCGGGGGCCGATTCCTTGGGAAATCCCTTGTGGTTTAAAACCTTGGGTGGGGCCGGTCAAGATGCTTTGAACTACTCCGTTTGGAATTCAGATTCCACCGTTTGGGCCTTGTTGGGACAAACCAACAGCTACGGGCAAGGCGGTTACGATGCCTGGTTGGTTTTGGCAAATTCCAGCGGAGATACCCTGAAAACAATGACCTTTGGAGGCAGCGGCTGGGATTTTGGTCGGGGAATATTTCGAGATTCTGACGGCAATTTTTTGGTGCTGCTGCACACCTACAGCAGCGGAGATGGGGGAGGAGATGTGCGTCTGGTTCTACTTACGGATGCTGGCGATGTTTTACGCGATACCACTTGGGAGCAGAATGGGGTTGATGCTCAACCCAATGCCGCCCATCAATCTCCTTCCGGAAATTGGCTGATTGGAGGAAGCTATTTTCCGGGCCAGGTCGGAGAAAGCGATGTGTTTGCCTCGGTGGTTCAGCCCTACAATCTGTCTGCCGATACCACCATCTTTTCTGGCGCTCTCGATGAAGATGAGGTCTATTCCATTTGCCCCTTCATCAGCAATTCTGGCGCATTTTCTTGGCTGTTGAGCGGAAACATGAAGGATGCGCAGGGGCGTTGGAAAAATTATTTGTGGCGCATCAGCGAGCAGGGGGAAGATATTGGTCGCTTGAATTTGGGATTATCGGGCAGCACAGAACGCCGGCAATCCCATACCGGTTATTATGCCGATGGGGGAGTTCAATTTACATTTTCAAGCCGATATGCCGACGACAGCTGGGATGTCTCTTTTGATAAAACCCAATATATGAATTACCTGATGGGCACCTTATCGGCCCGGTACGGATACCAAAAAATGGCGGGCTATACCCAAATTTGGGATCAGGGTTTTATTGTGGTGGGTGAGAGCAATGAATATAGTTTAGGTCAGACTTCGGCCTTTTTAACCCGCTTTGGTTTTGATGGCAGTTGTGCCTTATCAACCACGCTAGGGCAGGAGTCGGTTCAGCCCTTAACTGGGCGCCTGTATCCCAATCCAGCTCAGGACAAGGTGCATATTGAGGGAATTCCACCGGGAACACCCTACCGCTGGGTTTCGATGAGCGGTCAAGAGCTAAAACAGGGGATTTTAACCCAATCCTTTCTGGAGAAACCAACTGAAACCGCAGATTTTATTCAACTAATTTTTGATATTAACGGAAACGGCCTTACATTTAAGGTTAAATTTCGTTAAGAGTGCTGCGTATAACTTTCTTATTGTGTGTGTTGGTTTGGTTTGGCTGTGATAGTGCCCGCAACGTTCAATACAAAGAACTTTCTGCTCTCCGTGAAAAAATCATGGAAGACAACATCAATGGCTTGACTGGTCCTGCACAACGCAGCTTGTGGATGGATTTTTCCAGCAAAGCCATGGCATTTTACCGGGCCTATCCCACCGATTCCTCGGCCCCTTCCTTGTTGTTTAACGCCGCTGAATTGTATTTTAAAGCCAACGAAGCCGATTCAGCCCTGATGGCGGTGGGGATTTTAGATTCTTTTCCTCAGTTTTCCAGAAAGCCAGATCTGTTGTACCTGCGCGGTCAGATTCATCAAATGCTGTTTTTGGACTATGATAAGGCCGAGCAGTATTTTTCCCAACTCGTGCAGGAGTATCCAAACCACCCTGCCTCGGCTTCAGCCATCACCTCGTTGGCGGTACTAAAGACCTTGAACGAGGTTGAGGCAGATAGCCTTGAATTTACTGCAGACAGCCTTCCGTATCAGCCTTAGAATTGCCTACCTTTAAGGCATGAAAAAATCGACCCTTTGCGTGCATGCAGGCCATGAGCCTGAACCTGTAACCGGAGCCGTCATGCCACCGGTATTTTTCACTTCAACCTATGTTCAACAAGCTCCGGGTGAGCATCAAGGTTATGATTATTCTAGGGCAGGGAATCCCAGCCGTACCGTTTTAGAAAAGGCCCTGGCTGAATTGGAAGGTGGAACTCATGGCTTTTGTTTTTCATCTGGAATGGGAGCCGTTGATGCCGTATTGAAGACCCTTTCTACTGGCGACCACGTGGTGGCCATGAACGATTTGTATGGGGGAACATACCGTTTGTTTCGTCAATCTTACGAGAAACTTGGCATTTCATTTTCATTTATTGGTTGTTCTTCTGAGGCCGAAATTGAATCGGCCATTCAGCCCGGAACCAAATTGATGTGGATTGAAACCCCAACCAACCCTACGCTGACGGTGGTAGATATTGCCCTATGCGCCTCCATCTGCAAGCGCCATGGCATCACTTTGGTGGTGGACAATACTTTTGCTTCTCCGATGCTTCAAAGCCCATTGGCCTTGGGAGCCAACATTGTTATGCACTCCATGACAAAATACTTGGGTGGCCATTCCGATTTAATTATGGGGGGATTGGTAACCAGCGATGCCGCCTTGGCTGAAGCGCTTTTTTTTAACCAAAAAAGTACCGGAGCCACTCCCGGCCCAATGGACTGCTATTTGGCGTTGAGGGGAATTAAAACACTGCATCTTAGAATGAAGGCCCACGTGGAGAATGCCCAACAGATTGCCTTATTTCTGCAGGCACATCCTAAGGTTTCAAGGGTGTTTTATCCGGGTTTGCCTGAGCATCCCGGACATGGCATTGCATCAAGGCAAATGTCCGGTTTTGGAGGTATGCTTTCCTTTGAATTAAGTACCAACACCGAAGAAAATGCCAGAACGTTTTTATTGGGAACGAAGCTGTTTGTGTTGGCCGAATCGCTGGGCGGTGTCGAAAGTTTGGTCTCTCATCCAGCCAGCATGACCCACGCCAGCATTCCAAGAGAAATCCGGTTAAGAAATGGAGTTTCGGATGGATTAATCCGGTTGTCGGTAGGCATTGAGGATGCCCAAGACTTAATTCAGGATTTGGAAACAGCCTTATCGGCCTGCTGATTTGAAAAATCAGCTCCCGCTTTTAATGGTTGGATATCCGTGCTTTAGGTGCCAATAATTCCAAAGGTAGCCCGTTGAGGCCCCAATGATTAGTCCTAAGGCAAATCCTCCAAGAACATCATAGGGATAATGCACTCCAAGGTAAATTCGGGAATACCCATTTAAAATGGGATAGGAAAACAAGAGCGCATTAAAGAGAAATTGGCGCTGGATGGGCATTTCATGCACCATTACTCCACTTATAGCCACCAATGTAGCGATCGCTGCTGAATTTGCTGCATGGGAGGAAACAAAGCCAAAACGTCCCCCACAGCCATCAATGACCCGAACCAAATGTCCATATTCCAAATTATGGCAAGGCCTGAATCGCTCAAATACTTCCTTGAAACCGTGTACAGAAATAAAATCAGTCAAAAAAAGAGTAGATAAGGCAAAAAGAACAAATACGAAGACCTTTAATCCCAGTTTCCGAAATCCCATTCCGAGAATCAAAACATAAAACCAAATCCAGGCGTATTTATTTGAAAACAGCAGCATGAATACATCCAATACCGGATGGTGAGCTCCGTTGATGATGAAAAAGATATCCCTATCAACCTGCTCAATCATGGTGCAAACTAGACCAAACGCTGTCTTTAAGTTCTTGAATACCCAATCCAGTTATGGAGGAAAAGAAAATGGGATTCAAATCTGAAAGTTGGGCTTTCATTTCGGTCATAAGCTCATTGTCCAATAAATCGGCCTTACTTACGCCTACGATTCGTTTCTTTAAGAGCAATTCCGGATTAAAGGCTTCAAGTTCCTTTAGCAAAATGGAATAGGTCTTTCTGGGGTCAGAGTCATCGGCAGGAATCAGAAACAACAAACTGCTGTTGCGTTCGATGTGCTTTAAGAAGCGTATTCCAAGGCCTTTACCTTCTGAGGCTCCTTCAATAATTCCAGGGATATCTGCCCAGACGAACGATTTGAAATCGCGGTATTCCACAATGCCCAAATTGGGTACCAAGGTGGTGAATGGATAATCTGCAATTTCAGGCTTGGCGGCAGAAACTACCGATAATAAGGTGGATTTGCCGGCATTTGGAAATCCAACCAATCCTACATCGGCCAATACCTTAAGCTCTAGAATTTTCCACACATCTTGACCTTCTTCGCCGGGTTGGGCAAATCGGGGCGTTTGTTGGGTGGCTGATTTAAAGTGGTTGTTGCCCATGCCGCCTCTGCCTCCGGGAACCAGAATGACCATTTGACCATCTTCGGTAATTTCGGCCTCTTGTTCCCCTGTTTCGGCGTCTCGAGCAATGGTGCCCAATGGAACCTCAAGCAGTACATCTGCACCATTTTTTCCATGCATCAATGCACCCAAACCCATCCCGCCCGGTTCGGCAATGACGTGCTTGCGGTACTTCAAGTGAAGCAAAGTCCAGTATTGTTTGTTGCCACGCAAAACGATATGCCCTCCTCGTCCTCCGTCTCCACCGTCAGGTCCACCTTTTGCCGTTAGTTTATCTCGATGGAAATGAACGGAACCGGCACCGCCTTTTCCGGATCGGCAGCAAATTTTCACATAATCAACAAAGTTCGACCCCGCCATGTTATTCTTTTCGTTTTGGTTCCTGAGGCGTTTTTGATCCTCCGGAATATTTTAATTCAGGGAATGCTTTGACAAATTCTTCATGGCATTTTCCAACGGCTACCATAACATCGTATGTGGTAGCCTGAGCCACAAATTCTGTCCCTAGATTGCAAAATTTCACGAATTCTTCTAAGTCTTCAGGGGCAAGCCCTGTAATGCGCTGAAGCATGTCGGGAGTTAATCTTGCCTGAGCTTTGGCCTCCATAACGTCGCCCGACATCAAATCTCTTAGCTTATCCATTTCTTTGGCTTGCCGACTGAATTTTTCATACAGTTTGGTAAACGGACCGGATAAGAGAACTCCCGTTCCAGGTCTTGGACTGTAATAGCCTTGTCGAAGTCGCCCCTCAGCCAGTGAGCGCTCGTTTTCAGCTACCCCCATTTTGCGGATTTGTTCAATGACTCGGTCGTAGGTGAATTGATTGAATTTGTAGGCCTCCAAATCATAGACAATGGGCTTCAGCAAGGCATTGAATGAAAATATGGGGGTTTGGGTTTCTTGGGGTAGAAAAAACCGGGTTACTTCATAGCCAATGGCTTGAAATTCTAGGGTGTCGTTTCTGCGTACCAATAAATTGTAGTATCCTGTGCCATCAGAAATCACGCCTTGACGTGTTCTGGGATTAATAATATGAGCAAAGGGAATGGGGTACAGCGAGTCTGCGCGCAAAACATAACCTGAGATTTGAACCAAATCGCTGGAGGCTTCTTTGGTTTGCCCCCAGACGCTTGAAATTGTCAGCAGTAGCAATAACCAAACATGAAAGAGGAGGTTTCTTGACGGGGCCATGCACAAAGGTAATAAAGCTAAGGTTCTGTATGGTTTTGTTTTACCTGCCCAACAGGGTTTAGGTCTATTCCCTACTGATTTAGTCTTGTCTTTTTGATTTGATGTTGGGACCAAAGCGCTGAATCTGTCCCGGTTTGCCTAAGTCTTGGCTAGGATTTTTAAGATCCACATTGGGAATCAATACCCATTCTTCGCCATTAAACTCTAGGGCATCATAACTAAGGTCAGGTCCATAAAAGGCAAACTGCGATTTCAATTCGGGCGAGGCCGGCGCCAAATGGTCCATGACAATTCGATTCCCTTCCTTTTCTAATTTAAGCATCATGCTGGCTTGGGCTGAATACCGGAATGTTTTTCGTCCAATTTTAGCTCCTTCCCAAAGGATTAAGCGGCTGCCAAATTGGGGAAGTCCGGACCGGTCAAACGACAAGACTTCAACATGCTTGAAATGAATATTCTCTTCTCCGGGATTAAAGCCCAACAGAAGAAAATGGAGCTGCCCTTTTCGCTTGAATGGAACCGCCTCATACACCAACATGGCGGGCCATTTTCCTCCCGATAGTACTTTTTTTGCCAGATTGAAATCCCATAAGGTTATGGCCTCGCTGCGTTCAAGTGCCAACACCGATTTTTGTTTATGGTCATACATCAGCCCCCAACTGTGAAATCCTGATGCAGATCGAGTCAGCCAGGTGTACAGTGAGGTATGTTTACCCTTTAAACTAACCTGAGAAATGCTGGGGAGACTGTCTGTTGGTAAAGGGAGCCCGAGTTCCAAATTTTCTTGCAGGCCCAACCACAACGAATCGGCCTTAGCCAGCCATTGTTGCTCAGTAAGGTTTGGAGCCAAAGAAGCCTGATGCAAGGCCCCTAGGCGCTGCCAGCTCACTTGACCCATGAGTTGGGAGGTTAGAAAAATAAGGACAATGCTTGTTTTCCAGCTTTTCATGATTTCAGTAAAACGGAAAACAATCAAAAATCATGCATCAAAGATGCAACTTATCTTTTTTGGCAAACAATTCAGCCTCTGTTTCACGAATCAGTTCGTCATCAACACAGCAATCTACAGGGCAAACTGCGGCACATTGTGGCTCATCATGAAAACCAACACATTCGGTGCATTTATCGGAAACGATATAATACACATCCATAGAAACCGCATTTTGAGACGCATGGGCATCAATGCTGGTTCCGCTTCTCAAAACAAAATTTCCTGAAACCGATGTCCCATCGGCAATTTTCCATTCTACCCCCCCTTCATAAATTGCATTGTTTGGGCATTCTGGCTCGCAGGCTCCACAATTAATGCAATCATCGGTTATTTTAATAGCCATATCAACAATCGTTTTAAGATATTTGCAAAAGTATGAAAAATATCCCCCTTTTAAGGGATAGGCTGCAGGTTTTGGAATCGATGGGTTTAGCCATGGAAAAGATACTGAGTCCTAGTCCCTCGAAGCCCAATCCAATTCTCCAGGCGGCTCAGCAAGGAAACCCTTGGTTTACTGAAAATGAACTGCTTCGGTCCATCGGCGCCCTTCGGCCTTGGTTGAAATCAGAGCGACTGCTTCAATGGCTGAATCACGAGGGTATGCCTGAAGAGCCCTTTATTCCCAAAACGATTGGAATTATTATGGCTGGGAATATTCCCCTGGTGAATTTTCTGGATGCATTGGCGGTTTGGCTCTCTGGAAATAAGGCCCTAATAAAATTGAGCAGCTCAGATGCCATTTTGCTTCCCTATTTCGTTCAAGAGTCCGGTATGCCAGAAAGCATGGTGGAGTTTGTGGATCGGAAATTAACCGGCTACGACGCCGTGGTGGCCACCGGAAGTGCCAATTCTAATCGTTATTTTGAATATTACTTTCGGCAAGTTCCACATATTTTACGCAGCAGCCGAAGCAGCGCCGCTCTGCTCAATGGCGATGAAAGCAGCTCTGATTTGATGCAGCTGGGAAAGGATGTGTTTTCGTATTATGGTCTGGGCTGTCGAAATGTTTCACACCTGTTGCTTCCTTCAAATTATGACTTTGAGCCTTTGATTCAGTGCTGGAAGGAATCGTTCAGCCATGTCGGTCTTCACAGCCGGTACATGAATAATTACGACTATCAAAAGGCCGTTTTATTGGTAGCCAATATCCCTTTTATAGACGGAGAATTCTTTCTGCTTACGAAATCCAATGCGCTGGCCTCACCGGTATCCGTTATTCACTACAGTTATTATGATGAATACAACGCCATGTTGGATTGGAAAGAAAAAAATGAGCTGCAATGCTGCGTGGGTACAACCCATATCCCCTTTGGCGGAAGCCAGGAACCCGATCTGCTCGATTATCCCGATGATGTTAATCTGATGCAATTCTTAAAAGGACTGCAACCAAAATCAAAGTGAATAATGTATCTTTAACGTAAAATACACCGATTATGAAAATGTTTTGTGCTCTTCTTTTGTCCTTTTCTTCGCTGTTGGGCATGGCTCAAACCAATCAAAAAGCGTTGGACGATTTTTCTACCCGCTTTGGAGGAGAAGCCTCTTGGGCCAATGAAGGTGGACAAATCGTGGCTTCATTCAAAAAAGGAGCCGGTCCTGCCTATGCCGAATATTCTACCGATGGTCAATTCCTTGGATTAGCCAGCCTTACCGATTTTAATGCTCTTCCTGAAAAGGCCAAAGAAACCTTAAATCGCGGATTTACCGGCTCAGGTGGAATGTATCAGGTGGAATATGTGCGCGTGTTCTCCACCGAAAGCAGTCCAAAGTTTGCAGCGCTAATGTCTGCCAATGGTCAACATTTGAAATTGTATTTCAATGAGGCCGGCGATATGGTGCAGCGCTCCATCTGGCAATAATTATCCGGTTAACCCGGCTTTGTGGTACGATTCATTCTTTAGAATCGTCATGGCTCTATACACCTGCTCTGTCATTACCAAGCGGGCCATTTCGTGCGGCAAGGTGAAGTCCGATAAGGTCCAATGGTTCGGATACCTCAACTTAAATTCGGCCGTAAATCCGTTCGCGCCCCCCAACACCAAGCCTATTTTTCGTTGGTTGCGCTGCTGAAAAGACTCAATTGCGCTAGCCAATTGGGTTGAGCTCTGACGCTTTCCATGCTCATCCAATAAAACGACCACATCCAAGGTGCTCAGAATTTTATCCATCCGTTCGCATTCAATCCGGGCTTTTTCCTGATCTGAATAGTGGCCTTTTACATCTGCAACCTCAATCAATTTAAGTTTTAAATAATGTTTTAAACGCTCCTCATACAGGCGGCAGCCTTCAATGGCATACTTTTGCTGCAGTTTTCCAACAGCTACAATGCTCAATTCAATCGACATTGGCTTAATTTTTGTGCAATTTTGCATTTATTTTTTGGTATGCGCCGATTCCTTTTCGTTTTTCTTTGTGCCATTCCCCTGTGGGTTGTTGGACAATCTCCTGTACAGTTGGCCAGAACTGCCCTCCTTCAAAAGGATGCGGCAGCCTTTGTGCAACAAGCCCATCCAACCCTGAACGTACGCATTTTATCCAATGAGGGCGTGTATTCCCAAGCTCAAGCCGCTCAACTCATCCGTTCCTTTTTTAAAGAATACCCCGGATATTCTGTTGCGATAGATCAGGTACACGAGAAAAAAGGACAGCCTCATTTTTTTATTGGGGAATGGAAAACCAACCGAAAAAAATTCAGAATCTATGTCCTATTCAAAGAATTGAATGGGATTGAACGCGTTCACTCCTTTGAAGTGCAAGAAAATGATTGATGCCAATTCTTCCTTCACCTCCTTTTTACATCAAGCATTTAACGAGGATGGTTCTGATTTGGGCGATGTAACCTCATTGGGCATTTTCGGTAAGCATCAACAGGCAAAGGCCCTGTGGTTGGCCAAAGAAGATGGAGTGTTTTCTGGGGCTCAGTACATTGCACCGATTTTTCAATTTGTTGACCCCAATGCGCAATGCAATCTGTTGATTCATGATGGCCAACCTTTTCATTCAGGAGATGTATTGTTGGAAGTTCATGGGCTGGCTCATGCCTTGCTCTCCAGCGAACGCATTGCCTTGAACCTGGTGCAGCGCATGTGCGGCATTGCCACCAAAACCCATACCCTCTGCCAACGCATAGCTCATACCCATTGCCGCTTGTTGGATACGCGCAAAACAACTCCGCTGCTGCGCAGTTTTGAAAAAGAAGCGGTAAGGCATGGGGGAGGTCAAAATCACCGCATCGGACTTTTCGATATGTGCATGATTAAAGACAACCATCGGGATTTTGCCGGTGGCATTACCCCCGCATTTCAACGCCTAACACAGTACTTGAAATCCCAACATTTGGATTTGCCGATTGAAATCGAAACCCGCAACCTCGACGACGTAGCTGAAGTTCTTGCTTTACATGCACCCGTTAAACGCATCATGTTTGATAATTTCAGTCCCGAGCAGGTCCGCCTGGCCGTAAATTTGGTGCAGGGCTCCATCGAAACCGAAGCCAGCGGAGGCATCAATGAGTCCAATTTGGTCAGCTATGCTGAAACAGGAGTCGATTTCATTTCTATGGGAGCCTTAACCCATTCGGTTCGAAGCATCGATATTAGTATGAAAGCGTTTCTGCCATGAAGGGCCGTTGGATTGTGTTCTTGCTTGGCAAACCCGAACTTCAAGGTTGGCTGAAGCAAGTACAATCGTTTTCCCCGCCTGGATTCGGCGGAGTTTCCCTGTGGCGCATCGCCAATTACTTTTTAAACGGAGATCAACGCAACAGCTTGTCGCTGCGCGCTTCATCGGTGGCATTCCAGCTGATGCTCGCCTTTTTTCCCTTTTTGATTTTTTTGGTGAGCCTGATTCCATTTTTTCCGGGAGGACAGCTTGGATATGAGTGGTTTCGGCTGGGCGAGGAGCTGCTTCCGCCACCTCTTTTTGAAGTGGTTGGTCCCATCATTGCCGATGTACTTCTGAAAAAAAGGGAGGGCTTTGTATGGATTACTTTGTTTGTTGGATTATGGCTCTCTTCAGCCGGAATAAAGGGTTTGATTCAGGCCTTCAATGCCTCAGCTTTAATTTTAGAAGAACGAAAACCCGGTCAAGTTCGAATTATTTCGCTGTTGGTTATGCTGTTGGGCAGCTTGGCCTTAGGCTTGGCCATCACCATTTTTCAGGCCATAGACTTTTTATCTGGAACGTTCGCCTGGCTTTCAAGTCACTTGGGCTGGTTGTTTAGCCTCGGCATGACCTGGGTGTTTGTAGCGGCCTTATTTCGCATTGCGCCGGCAAAATCCTTGGGACTTCGCTTTTTCTCAGCCGGAAGTTGGATTGCTTCCCTGTTTTTACTCTTATTTTCCTGGGCTTTTGGGCTCTATGTCGAGCGGTTTTTCCAATACAATAAGGTGTTTGGCGTGGTGGGCGCCGTTCCAATGGCCATGATTTTTTTATACCTGGCCGCGTTGGCCTTGCTCATTGGATTTGATGTGGATGCCGGAATTGCAAGGGGGAAGGCGGCTTCAAAAGGTTGATTTTAGGTTTGATTTGGGCGGCAGACGGGCTTTCAGGGCTAGTCCGCTTCAAAAGCTGATTGGTACAGCGGCTTTGCGGGGGCTTCCAAGGTCGCCTCCGCAGCGCGCGTACCATTCAGCTTTTGTGCGCGTACTAGCTCCTTCAATCCCTGCCGCGGGGCGGCGATTAAAATTAAATTTCTAGGAAAATTGAAAACGGCTTTAAGCCCGGTTCTGCTTTTGAAATCTAAGACATTTTTCCAACCAAAACACACAAATCTGCCAAGCGGTTTGAATAGCCGGCTTCATTGTCATACCAGCCAAATACCTTTACTAGGTTGTCTTTAACAAAGGTCAGTTCAGCATCAAATATGCAGGAATGTGGATTTCCTACAATGTCGGCCGATACAATCGGATCTTCGGTGTATTCTAAAATTCCTTTCAATTCATTTTCAGCCGCTTTTTTAAACGCCGCATTTAAGGTTGCCGCATCCACCGGATTGCGAACAATAAGCGACATGTCGGTTAGACTGCCCGTGGGCGTTGGTACCCGGACGGAAGTCCCATCCAATTTACCACTCAAATGGGGGAAAATTTTTCCGATGGCACGGGCAGCGCCGGTTGATGTTGGAACCAACGATAAGGCGGCAGCCCGGGCCCGACGCAAATCGCTATGCGGTGCATCCTGCAAGCGCTGGTCGGCCGTGTAGGCATGGATGGTATTCATAAAACCATTTTCAATGCCACATACATCATCTACAATTTTCACCAAAGGACTCACGCAATTGGTGGTGCAAGAAGCATTGGAAATAATCGTGTCAGAAGCAGTTAAACTTCCTTCGTTGGCTCCCAAAACCACCATTTTAATGTCTGAAGATTTTGCCGGAGCAGACAACAGCACTTTTTTAGCTCCCGCCTGAATGTGCTTAGATGCACTTTCTGAATCTAAAAATAAGCCGGTGCACTCCAATACCACATCAATATTCATTTCTTTCCATGGCAGTTCCGCCGGATTTTTTATGGCCGTAATTCGAATTTCATGACCGTTTACCACAAGATTTCCTTCTTGGGTGCTTACCGTGCCCAAAAATCTTCCATGAATGGAATCGTATTTCAATAAGTGGGCTAGGGCAGTGGCCCCTGTCAAATCATTGATGGCAACGACTTCAACATCTTCTTTGGTTTGTAAGGCCCGAAAGGTGATGCGGCCAATTCGACCAAATCCATTGATAGCAACCCGAATTTTTTTCATGGTGTATTGAAATTAATTTGGCGCAAACTTAATATTTAAGAGCCTAAACTCCCCATGTTTTTTAGAATATTAACCCCTTTTTTCTGCTTTCAGGCTTAACATTTGCTTTTACCCTTTGCAATTGCGAAATTTGCAGAACATACGTTATCGAACATGAAGCACTTTTTAATAAGCACCCTGGGATTGTTGGTCGGAGTTATGGCCACAGGAAACATGAACCTGAATGCTCAGCATCAACACCACACCTGCGGTAGTCATTTAAGCGATTACGCTAAACACCACCCTGATTTTTGGGAAGGCTATGTGAAATTCATTGAGGAATTTAAAGAGTTTAAATCGTTGGATTTAAATCAATTTGAAACCGCTGAAAATGGAAAACGCATCATTCCTGTGGTTGTGCATGTGATTCATGAAGGAGGTTCCGAGAATATTTCTACGGCTCAAATTTTGAGCCAGCTGGCTTCTGTAAATTTGGATTTCACCTATACCAATGCCGATAAGGTGGTTATCCCACCTTATTTTGATAGCATCGCGGCCGATGCCAACATTGAATTTCGTTTGGCAACCAAAGCCCCCAATGGAGCGTGTACCGATGGAATCAATCGGGTGTATTCTTACAAAACAAATACCGCCCGCGATTACACCGGCTTTAAAGCGCTTAGCTATTGGGATCGCGCCAAATACTTAAATATTTGGGTTGTTAAAACCATCGATAACGATGGCAATCCCTTCGGAAATATTTTAGGATACGCTCAATTTCCTTATTCATTTGGAGGTCAAAACCCGGTTACTACCACCGACGGTATCGCTATGATTCACAACCGTACCGGTAAAACCGGCACGGCTGCAGGTACAGCCGGTAGAACCATGACGCATGAAGTTGGGCACTGGTTGGGACTAATCCACATTTGGGGCGATGACGATTGCGGCAACGACCAAGTGGATGATACTCCATTTTCCCGTCAGCCTAATTTCGGTTGCTTCAATTTCCCAAAAGAGGCTACCTGCCTGGAATTAACATCAAATAGCACCGCCGCTGATACCATCGCGCGTTTCCAAATTGGTGAGATGTTCAACAATTACATGGATTACACCGACGATGATTGCATGAACATGTTCTCGAAAGGTCAAAAACAGGTAATGGATTTTGTGTTCAATACCATTTCATTCCGCACCAATTTGATTACTGCTCAAAACGCCTTGGTTACCGGAACCGATGATGCGTCTCAGGCCAGTCCTTGCGCCCCAGCTCCCATCGCTGATTTTTGGTCAAGGCAAGGCACAAACAATTTTGAATCGCTGAAAATGATTTGTGCAGGCTCTTCAGTAAACATGAAGAATGGAACCCACAACGGCAGCACTGCCGGAAATTCCTACACCTGGGATTTACCCGGAGCGGTCGGAACTACCTCTTCCGATCCTGAGCCCTTGGTTCAATACGATGTTCCCGGTCGGTATGATGTAAAATTAACCGCCACCAATGCCAGCGGAACTGGGTCCAAAACCCGGGAAGGTTATGTTATGGTTTCGTCTCAACAAGCCATGGACAACAATTACCGTTATTACGATGCCATGGAAGCCGGTCCCGGTTACAGTTTCTTTGCCGATGACAAATGGGTGATGATCAATGAGGGTGCCAATCCAACGAAAGGCTGGGAAAAGGTGAACTTTGGGGGTTATAAAAGCTACGGCGCTGCGCGTTGCAATGCCACCGGCACGCTTCGGTATGAGCGGTTCTTTATGGTTTCTCCATCCTACGATTTAACTGCCGTTGACAATCCCTTGTTGGAAGTGAAGTACGCTTATTCTCAAAGTACAAATCAACCTTTTATTGAGCAAAACGACGAGCTTCGGGTCTATGTGTCTACCAATTGTGGAGAATCTTGGCAGCTTAGAGGCATGAAGGTGCGCAATCAAGGAAATTCAATAACCTCATTGGCCGGTACCAATTTGATTACTGCCGGTCTGTATGCTCAGAATTTCATTCCCGCATCACCCGATGAATGGTCTTACTTCACCGTTGATCTGAACAACTTCACCAGCCGCGATAACGTTCGTATCATGTTCCATTACACCAGCGGTGGGCCTTTCGGAAATCCATTGTACATTGATGATTTTACCATTTCTGATGCTACAACTTCCATTGCTGAGCAAGCTGTTGAGCCTGGATTTAAAATGTTCCCCAACCCATCTTCAGGACATGTTCAAATTCAATTTGACGAATCGACTGTGGTAGGAGATGAAATTGAGGTGTATGATTTGGCAGGTCGCCGGATTCATTTGGCCCATGTATCTTCATCCTCAGAGGCTGGAATTACATTAAACCGTTCCATTTTCGGAGAAAGCGGTATGTACTTGGTAAAGGCCATCGTAAATGGTCAAGCCCAAGTGCGTCGCTTGATGATTCACTAATCTAATCTACGGCCCAAAAGGCTAAGGTAAATTTACCAGAGTCAATCCTGTTCGCCGCCGGCGGGCGGGATTGATTCCGTGTAGCGCGCAAAGATGCCGTCGGTAGGCGGCGCGCGGCGAGGAGGCGACTTTAGGAGCCACCGCAGCCCGCAGCCGCCCCGAACGGCAGCTGCGTACTACCGGAGAAAGCCCGGTTACCCGCCCAAATCTAAATCCAATTAGTGGGAAAAGGCCCAAAACGTCGGTTCAGGCAATTTCCATTGATTTAACAGTGTTTTTCGGAACAGATTCAGCGCTGCAAACGAGCTGCGTTCAATGTTCCCAGAACGGTCAGAAGCCATTTTAAATGCACGGGAATAGGTGCCTTCCGGACCTGAAATTCCCACCCAAATCAAACCCACGGGCTTTTCGGGCGTACCCCCACCAGGGCCCGCAATTCCTGAAGTACTAATTCCATAAATGGCTCCGGTTAAATTCCGAACTCCTTTTGCCATAGCCTCAACCACCTGGCTGCTTACGGCACCATGCTGATTGATGTCTTCAGGATTAACTCCCAACATTCTGATTTTAACAGAGTTGTCATAAGCAACGACGCCTCCCATAAATGCCGCTGAGGCTCCAGACACCGCTGTCAACAAGCTGGCTATGTTGCCCCCCGTACAGCTTTCTGCCGTGGCCAGCGTAGCCCCGCTTTCGATTAAATGCTTCAATACCTGTTCCGGCAGTTCCTGATGGTTCAATCCAATGCACTCGTAACCAAGAAGCTGCTGAAGTTTCTCTGCCTCCAATTGGAATTCTTCTTGTCCTGCCTTGCTGGGTGAGGTCAAGGACAAACGGAGTCGGACTCGACCTGCTTTTGGAAGATAAGCCAGAGAAATATGGTCGGGCAATTGATTTTCCCATTCCCGCAAATGAACCATAAGTTGCGATTCCGGAATGCCTTCGGTGTGAAAGGTCATGTGTTGAATGGGGGCCAATTGAAATTTGGATTTTAAGAAATCCAATCCGTAGGACTCCATTAAATATTCCATTTCGCGAGGAACGCCGGGCAAACTGATTAAAATGCCATTTTCGGTATCGAACAACATGCCTGAGGCTGTACCAATTCGGTTTAGCCAGGTGCTGCAAGAACTGGGCAGTTCTGCCTGACCGCGGTTTACCTCATCCAGGCTTCGGCCTCGGGCTTGCATAAATGCCTGTAAGACCTGCAGCACCTGTTCGTCGGTTCGCCAGCTGTCATTAAAAAATTCCCGCAGTGTATTTTTTGTAATGTCATCTTTTGTTGGACCAAGTCCGCCGGTTAAAATTAAGATGTGCCCTTCCTGCATCAGTTCTTTCAATGTGCTTTCAATGCTGGATTTGGAATCGGCGATGCTGCGCTGCTCTACTACCTGCAGTCCGATTTCGTTCAATCGGGCAGCCAACCACGCGGCATTGGTATTAATAACCTGACCAATCAGCAATTCATCTCCAATGGATACGAGGTAAACAGCAGTGCTTTTTTTCATGGTGTGGTTCTATGTAAATGATTAACAACTTTTAACCGGAAACTCATGATTGAATTCATGCGAAAGGCGAGTCAAAAATTCTATTTTTGTTTTGAGTTCGTGAAAATTGGTTCAAATGTACGCTGAAGGTTCAAGAACTTAATCAAAATAGATATGGATATACAAGCCTTAAATCAGAAAATTGCTGAAGAATCTGCCTTTGTTTCTGCAGTGCGCCTAGAAATGGATAAGGTCATTATTGGGCAGCGTTACATGACCGATCGGTTGTTGATCGGATTGCTTAGCAATGGGCATATTTTATTGGAAGGAGTGCCGGGATTGGCCAAAACATTGGCCATTAAAACCCTAGCTCAAGTGGTGGATGTGAGTTTCAGCCGAATTCAATTTACTCCAGATTTGCTGCCGGCCGATGTGGTTGGAACGGTGATTTACAATCCCCGCAGTGAATCGTTTTCGGTGAAAAAGGGTCCTGTGTTCTCTAATTTTGTTTTGGCCGATGAAATCAACCGGGCGCCTGCAAAGGTTCAAAGCGCCTTGCTCGAAGCCATGCAAGAGCGTCAGGTGACCGTAGGAGATCAGACCTTTTCTCTGCCCGATCCATTTTTGGTGCTGGCCACACAAAACCCGGTCGAACAGGAAGGCACCTATCCCTTACCCGAAGCTCAATCCGACCGCTTTTTGCTAAAAGTGGTTTTGGATTACCCCCAGAAGGCCGAAGAGCAAGAGATTATCCGCTTGAATATGCTGCAGGAATTTCCTACAGTGAACGTAGCCGTTCATAAGGATCAAATCATTCAAGCCCGCACTGTGGTGCGCGGAATGTACATGGATGAAAAAATTGAACGGTATATTGTGGACTTGGTGCATGCTTCTCGAGACCCTCAGGGAAATGGAATTCAAGGACTAAAGGAATTGATTTCGTTTGGAGCTTCTCCACGCGCTTCCATTAGTTTGGCTTTGGCATCCAAGGCCTATGCTTTTTTACAGGGCAGAGGCTATGTCATTCCTGAAGACGTGCGGGCCATTGCAAAAGACGTGTTGAGGCATAGAATTGGATTGACCTACGAGGCAGAAGCCGAGGAAATGACCTCCGATGATGTGGTGGATGCCCTTTTGAATAAAGTGTTGGTCCCTTAATTTTCCAGACTAGGAGAATTATGGAATTGGTACAATCCGGTCCTGACGATTTAAAAGACCTTCTTAAAAAGGTACGGCGCATCGAAATTAAGGCGCGTGGCCTTACCGATCAGCTGTTTGCAGGTCAATATCATGCCGCCTTCAAAGGAAGAGGCATGTCATTCGCTGAGGTCCGAAATTACCAGTATGGAGATGATGTTCGTTTTATCGATTGGAATGTTACTGCTCGATTTAATGAACCTTTTGTAAAGGTGTTTGAGGAAGAACGAGAACTCAGTGTGATGCTGATGATGGATGTCAGTGCCTCTTCTGGTTTTGGGTCTCATCACCGTTCATTGCGCGAATTGGCCGCCGAAATTGCTGCCATTATTGGCTTTTCTGCCGTTCAAAACAACGATAAAATAGGGGCTGTTTTTTATTCATCTCAGGTGGAACAATTTATTCCCCCACGTAAAGGCCGCTCTCATTTTTTAAGAATCTTACGCGATTTTCTTGCGTGCACGCCAACGCATGCGGGTACAAGGACCGGAGTTGCCATGGAATATTTGGGCAAAATTCTTCGAAAAAAATCTACGGTGTTTTGCATCAGCGATTTTATAGAGCCCAGTTTTTCTGATGCGCTAAAAATTGCGGGCAGAAAGCATGATTTACTGCTGATGCGCATCAATGACCCCATGCTGTGTCAACTTCCGGATGTGGGTTTAATTAAACTGAGAGATCCGGAGACCGGCGCCGCCTATTGGCTCGATACGCACCAAAAAAAGGTTCGTACCCATTGGCAGGCCCATTGGCAAAACCATCAGAAAAAACTAAAATTGGCTGCCCAACGGTATGGCATTGACCTGGCTGAATTTAACTCGGCTTCCGATGTGACTCGACCTTTAAACCAGTTGTTTCAATCCAGAGGTGTTCGACGATGAAAAATAAAATTTCATTCTTCCTGCTTTTTTCACTTGCCCTAGTATGCCATGGACAAGGAGGATTTGGATTGGCTTGGAAATCTGAAAAGGATACTGTTTTATTGGGCGAGCCCTTTGATTTAACCTTGGAAATTCCAGCTCAAAAACTTCAACGTGAAATCATTTGGCCCAGTTTTACAGATAGCCTAGGTAGGTTTGAAATTCTTCAGGTAAATTGGTTGGACAGTGGCGAATACAGAGCTGGTTTTAAATTAAATATAGTTGGTTACGATTCAGGCAGCGTTTCTATACCGGCCATTGAACTGGGTTTTTTAGACCAGGGCGATACGATTTGGCTTGAAATCCCCTCCAAATCCATCGAGATTCTATCACCACTGGTCAATTTAGAAGCTGATTTTCAAGACATTTTGGCAAATCCGGACCCGGGCTACCATTGGCATGAATTTATTCCCATTTTCAGTATTATTCTGCTTGTTTTGGTGTTGGGTATAGCTCTTTTTTGGTACCTGCGTAGAAAAAGGCGAAAAATACCTTCGGCGCCTGTACTGCCTGCCATCAATCCTTTCGATGCGGCTATACACGCATTGGATTCTCTATCCCATCAGGCGGGAAATCTATCAGATGAGGAAATAAAGGCATTTTATACCGATGCGGTAGATGTACTTCGTACCTTGGTGGATGAAGTGTACTGCCTGGATGTATCTGAAATGAGCAGCTCAGAATGGCTGTCAGTTTGGAAACGGAGACCGGAGAACGAACTTACCGGTAAGGAATTGGCTTTCGTTTTGTATGTGGCCGATTTGGTCAAATTCGCAAAACAACAACCGGGGCCCGCAGAACGTTCTCAATTGATTGAGGCCGCAAAAGTTTTTATTGAGGCCTGTCGGAAACACCAACAACCCAACTTGAATTGATTCAATGAATGAGCTGGTAAACATAAAATTTGACTATCCATTGGTTTTCATACTGATTCCAATTGTTGGGGTGTTTTATTGGTACAACTGGAGACGCAGAAAGGCGGGGCTGAGCTCATTTTGGAATCATCCCTTGTTGCCCGGCTCAAAAAATGTGTACCCCAAAAGCCTTCGATTTCGGTTGCTGTGGTTGCCCGATTTTTTAAGGATTCTGGTCTTTTTATTGTTGGTTTTGGCCTTGGCCCGGCCGCGTGGACATATCGGTATGACAGAGGTGAATCGGGAAATCATCGATATTCAATTGGCTATGGATATTTCAATATCGATGAAAGCCAAAGACTTTTCACCCGATCGCCTGGGCGTTTCCAAGAAAATCGCCGCTGAATTTATTGAGGGAAGGCCCAACGACAGAATAGGTTTGGTTATTTTCTCCGGTGAAAGTTTTACCCAATGCCCAGCTACCCTTGACCATGAAGTGCTGCAAATTTTACTTTCAAAAATTGAAACAGGAATGCTGGTCGACGGAACGGCAATTGGCGCGGGCCTTGGAACTGCCGTTGCTCGACTAAAGGATTCCGAGTCCATCAGTAAGGTGGTTGTTTTGCTTACCGATGGGGTGAACAACAGTGGAAATATCGCTCCCAGTACGGCAGCTGAAATCGCAAAAACCTTTGGAGTACGCGTATATACTATTGGCGTGGGTAAAAAGGGTAGTGCTCTATCTCCTGTAAGTATGAATCCCAACGGAAGTCTGGTGTTTGGAATGGCCCCTGTTGAAATTGATGAAACGCTGTTGAAAGACATTGCCAATCAAACAGGTGGCAAATATTTCCGGGCTGAAAATGAACAATCCCTAAAGGCCATTTTTGAAGAAATTGATTCCCTGGAAAAGACCTTAATCCAAGACAAGGAGTTTTATGTGCGGCCTGATTTGTTTTGGCCCGTTGTTGCCCTGGCAGCTTTAATTCTTTTATTGGAATGGGTGCTTCGATTGGTTTGGTTTAAAAGTTTGACGGAACAGTGAGTTTTGAATATCCGGCATATCTGACCTGGTTCTGGATTTTACTCCCCCTGGTCGTTCTCTTCGCCTTCGATTTTCGATGGAGGATGAACCGATTTTTGCGTTTAGGCAATCCAACTACCGTTCATAAAACCCTGGGTTTATTCCCCAGATATATATTGATTGCTAGGTATACGCTTCGCTTGCTGTTGGTTTCAGCACTCATTTTAATCCTTGCTCGACCCAAAGGCGGTCTTACCGATAGCCCCAGAAAAAAATCCGGGACTCAATTGGTTTTCTGTTTGGACGCCTCGCGGTCTATGTTGGCAGAGGATTTACAACCCAATCGCCTGTCACGGGCCAAACAGGCTATTTCAGCCGTTTTGAAACGCCTTCAAGGAGATCAGGTTTCGCTGGTTGTCTTCGCCGGTTCTGCCCATATTCAATTGCCCATGACTTCCGATTATGGAGCCGCGATGATGTTCCTGGATGCAGTTTCTACCGATTACCCCTCGGTGCAAGGGACCTCTATTTCAGCCGCCTTGCGAGAGGCCATTAAAACACTTCCAGAAAAATCCGATTCAGAACCTGCCCTTATTTTAATGTCGGATGGAGAAGATCACGAAGGGGATTTACCTCCCGTTCTTTCTGATTTAAAACAGCGTGGAATACGGGTGTTTGCAATGAGCATTGGGGGAAATGTGGCAGCACCAATTCCAAACAATGGGGCTTACCTAACCGATGCACAGGGAAAATTGGTGTTTACCCGACCCAATGAAGAAATGCTATCTCGGATTTCCACTGAAACCAATGGTTTGTTTGTAAGGGGCTCTGATCCATCTACCGCCTTAAATAAAATCATGGCCGAGATTGATCGATTGAAAAAAAGTACAGCCCTGGCCAGCGAAAACTCCATAGGTCGCGAAGAACTCTTTCTTCCTTTCCTATGGTTCGCTTTTGGCTTATTGTGTTTGGATTTGTTTTTTGTCCACCAATGGGAAAAATGGTTAAGAAAATGGAGCATTTTCGGTTAATCTTTGTTGGTTTGCTTGGGCTTGGGTATGGATTTGTAATCCATGCTCAGATTCCTGGGTTGCAGTCGTATAAACCATTGCGCAATGGCAATAAGGCACTGCAACAAGCTCAATACCAGAAGGCAGATTCGCTCTTCCAAACCTACCTTAAATCCCATGCCGATAATCCCTTTGCACAAATGGGATTGGGAAATGCCCTGTATCAAAACGGCAATCCTGATTCTGCCCGGTATTGGTTTGATCGGGCCAGTCAAGGATTCGATAATCCAAAGCATATTTCAACCGCCCAACACAATTTAGGTAATACGTATATGAAAGCCGAAAAGTGGAATGAGGCAGCTCAACATTACAAGGAAGCCCTAAAGCAATGGCCTGAAAATGAAAAAAGCCGATATAATTTGGCCTATGCGTTGAAAAAAATCCAGCAAGAAAAACAGCAGCAACAACAGCAACAACAACAGCAACAACAGCAGCAAAATCAACAGCAAAACCAGCAACAGCAGCAAAATCAGCAACAAAATCAGCAGCCTGAAAATAAACCTAAAAATCAACCCAATTCATCCAAACAAAACATCAAAAAGCAAGATGCTGAACGCATTCTTGATGCCCTAAACCGTCAAGAAAAAGAAGCTCAAAAGAATCGAGATAAGGACTCCCCCTCAGGTTCCATGGTTCACCCTGAAAAAGATTGGTAAGTATGAAGACCTTTGTTCGAATCGTATTTTTTATTCTTTTTACTCTGAATTCAATCTGGGCTCAACAGATTCAGGTATCGGTGCAACCTCAAAATCCGGTTGTCAATCAACCCTTCCAGATCAGCTACGACATTTCTGGTTTGGCTGGACAATATAAATTGCCTTCGTTTGATCCCTTTGTAAAACTTGGAACGTCGCAACAACAAAGCATCGTCAATGGAGTTTCTTCATTTAAGATTTCCGTTCGGCTGCTGGCAAGGTCATCGGGGAAATCTGAAATTGCTCCCCTTCAATTGTTGGCCAATGGTCGTGTAATTGCCCAGTCCAATCCGGTGCAAATCAACGTACTTGATGAGGCCTCGGCCAAAGCCAAAACCCAATCCAATTCCAACTCTGCCGCGGTTAAAAAATCCGATAATCAAATTTTTGTAGTCGCCCGACTTGAAAAATCAACGGTTTATGTTGGCGAACCGCTTACCGTAAGCATTGATTTGTATTCCAAATACAGTTCTGTTCAATTTGAATCGGTAAAGTTCCCTTCTCTTTCTGGGGGCTGGGTTCAAGATATTCCAGAAGCAGAAGATCAACAGTTTCGACAAACGCAGGTAGAAGGAGAGCCCTTTTTGGTAGCAACCCTGAAAAAGTATGTCCTTGTCCCTCAGGTTCAAGGAAAAATCTCGATCGACCCTTTGTTGGCAAGCGTGGTGGTGAGTTACCGTGAAGCTTCTTCCGATCCGTTTGATGTTTTCTTTGGTGGTCGTGTGGTAGAAAAAAAGGTGGAGTTAAAAACACCCAAAGTAACCCTGACCGCCCTTCCCATTCCATTCGACAACCGCCCCGATAATTTCAGCAATGGGGTAGGGGACTTTGAACTTAGCGTTCGTCCGGGACCTACAACGCTCAGTGTCAACGATGCCTTTGAATACAGCGTTACCGTTAAGGGAAATGGGAATTTGAATTTATTGGAACTCCCTAATTTGAATGTTCCTGCCGAATTTGATGCCTTCGCACCCGATGTTCAAGAAAAAATTTCCTTCACCGAATCTGGAGTGACGGGATCTAAGCAAGTAAATTTTATTTACATTCCAAAAACACCCGGAAAGTACACCATTCCACCGTTTACCTGGTCTTGGTTTAATCCTGCTACCAAAAAATTTGAATCGTTTAGTTCAGATACACTTCATCTAACAGTTAATGGTTCAGCGCAGGACCAAGACCTGTCTCAATCCGGACCCATAAAGTTTCAAAATACAATTCCTCAGGGGCGATCATCTAAACTTCCTGAAAGGTACGTTTCTTTTTATGCCAGCCTTTCTTTTTTCGTTTGGCTGATTTTTCTGGTTGGCCTGCTGCTTTTATACACCTTTTGGGGCAAAAAATGGCTGGTACGCTTGCGCAATAAACGTTCTCTTTCTTTAACCACTTCAACTCATGTCCTGGACGAATTAAACCGATGGAAATCCAATCCGTCCAAAGAGCAGACCTCGGTTTTAATTAATACCATGCAGGCCTATATGCGCGACCAATGGAAGCTTCCCATTTCCCAGCAAACGCCCAACGATGTATTGGCTTTTTTTAAACCTTTAGGACTAGAACAGGAAATCAAAGATTGGTTAAGCCTGATTCAACAGCTTCATTTTCTGGCCTTTGCATCTGTAGCTCCACAGGAGAATGCAAATCAAATCAATGGTCTTCTACGCAAAACACTTAAAACACTTGAATCACAAAAATGATGCTCCAACTTCGACTCACGGTGTTGTTTTCCTTGTTGGGCTTTTTTACCCTCCAACACGCCTCTATTATTGAAGATCAGGATATATTGACAGCCTCCGATCGCCAGTTTAAGGCCGGTTTGCTCGACTCTGCGTATTCAGGTTATTCCCGGCTGCTGGAATCCGGCTATAAGAATCCGCATATTTTCAATATGTTGGCGGCCACTTCACTGAAACAGCAAAACAAACCCCTGGCTGTGAAATGGTTATATGATGGCTTGCTGTTGTTCCCCGATTCCAAGGTGTTGGAATCCAATCTAAAGTACATTGAACTTTCGGAGGAACTGCCCTCCGGACCGCGCCCTTTTCTTCCCTGGGGAGTGCATCTGTTTTCTACCCATACCTGGGCATGCATTTTTCTGGTTTCCATTGGATTTGTTTTGGTGGGATTAATCATTGGTACTTGGTTCACCTCAACGCCCCTTCGGCGTTGGATGTCTGGGTTGGTATTGGTTTCCATCGGTCTGGGACTGGGCTCCATTTTTGCCGCTCAATGGCGCTACAACCTGTCTAAAAAACAATACGGAATTGTCAAAATCAACCAATGTCCGGTCTTGGTGAAACCTCAGCCCGATGCAGAGGTCTTAATGTATTTGGTCCCCGCTCAAGCCATGGAAATCATTGAATGGCAAGACGGCTGGGCAAGGGTTAAAAATCCCGACGATGTGGAAGGTTTTGTGAATCAAGACCAGCTTATTCGCTCAGAAGCCTTAGGATTTTAAGTATGCGCATTCTGTTGCTCAGCGATAGCCATGGTGCCTTACCTAAAAAAATCGAACCATTCCTTAAAGAAGCAGATGAAATCTGGCATGCCGGTGACATCGGTCCTTCAGGTTGCCTTGATTTTTTGGAAAGTATGGCTCCGGTGCGGGCAGTGTATGGCAACATCGACGGCCGGGAAATTCGCCTCCGATGCCCGGAATATCTAAACTTTAATGTTCAAGGCTTGTCCTTTTTTATGATGCATATTCTGGGGCGTCCCGGTCGATATTCGGCTCAAGCCAAGTCCCTGATTCAAAAACAGTCCCCTAAATTCGTCATTTGTGGGCACTCCCATATCGCTCTGGTGGCTCCGGGTCAGTTTCCCGGAACCTTGCATTTAAATCCTGGCGCTATTGGCAACCACGGCTGGCATAAATCCATCACTGCGCTCCGCTTTCAAATTGAAAATCAGGCACTTTCGAATCTTGACTTGATTGATTTGGGTCCGCGTGGCACCGAGCAGCCGATGGTATATTTCTAGTATTTTTTGGGCGGGTTTCGGGCTTTCAGCGGCAGTACGCGGGGAAGTTGGGGGCGGCAGTGCAGAAAAAGGAGCTCCTCGCGTCGCTCTTTTTCTGCGCTGCCGCCAGCCCAACTTCCCCTTGCGCGCTGCCTGCTTCAATCCCGCCCGCAATGGCCCAATACCTCAACGCTGATGTTAATAAATTTAAGGCCAATGGCACAATAATCAAGATGCAATTGGATGCTATTCGGAAGTTAAATCGGACAAAAATTGCTGCTTTAACTGGGCGGAATGCCGAAACGATCGTTCTGCCCAAGCAATTTTTAAATCCAATTGTTCTGCCAAACTAAGTCCAAATTGACTTGGCTGTTGTTCCCGCATTTTCCAGGTAAGGTGGTGCATGCACACGGCCGCAGAAACACTTACATTTAGGCTTTCAGTAAATCCAACCATTGGAATTTTCATGTAGCCGTCAGCCGAGTGAAGCGCCTCTTCACTCAAGCCCTGCATCTCAGTTCCAAAAACAAGGGCCAATGGAACACTGCAGTCCATGGTCTCTAAATTTACATCGTTCTTATGTGGACTGGCAGCGTATATGGTATATCCTAAGGTCCTCAGTTTGGAATAGCATTGCTGTACCGCATCCTCACCTGAATACCTGTGAATGCTCAACCAACGGCTACTGCCCAGTGAAATTTCGTGGCTGGTGCTAAAGGGATTTGTTTTTTCAATAACATGCACATCCTGAACCCCGAAGCAATCGCAGGAACGAAGTACAGCACTGGCATTGTGCGCTTGAAAGAGATTTTCTAAAACAATGGTCAACCTTCGCGTACGCAAAGCCGCTTTTTCATTGAACAACAACGCCTTATGAGGCGTAATTTGTTCCAACAAACATTCCAGGTAGCTCGACTTCCGATCTCCCGGAACATCCATTACAATACCAATTCTAAATTGGAAAAGAAGAATGAGGCTTCAATGCCTGCATTTTCATCGCTATCGCTTCCATGAACGGCATTGGCGGCAATGCTTTGAGCATATTTGGCGCGAATGGTACCGGGCTCCGCTTTGCTGGGATCGGTGGCTCCAATTAAGGTGCGAAAATCAGACACCGCATTTGCTTTCTCCAACACGGCCGCTACAATTGGCCCGGAAGACATATAGCTCACCAATTCACCATAAAATGGACGCTCTTTGTGAACCGCATAAAATTGGCCCGCTTGCTCTGCGCTCAATTGCAAATACTTCATACCCACAACCTTGAAACCGGCTGCCGTAATATCAGCAATAATGTTACCCATGTGTCCATTGGCTACCGCATCGGGTTTAACCATAGTAAAAGTTCTGTTTCCGCTCATTGCGCTTGGTTTTGTTAATTTCGTGCAAAAGTACATAAACCAGCCGATTTGAAACCTGCATTTGATAACCTAGATTGGAATTCGTTAAAATCAATGGGAAAGGTTGTTGCCATTTGCCACAGCCGACCCGACGGAGATGCCATTGGCAGCCTCTTGGGCTGGCACTGGATTTGCCAATCCTATGGTATTGATTCCCTCCCCATGTGCCCCGATCCCATACCCGATTATTTGGGATTTCTCCCGGGAACGGAATCTCTTTTTGTTTTCAATCCTACCGATCAAAATCCGGCAGAGCTCCTTCTGAATGAGGCCGGTTTAATTGTTTTACTTGACTTTTCAAGAAGAAACCGATGTGGAGACGAGCTGTCTGCGCTGTTGGCCAAGGCCAAGTGCCCCGTTTGGTGCATTGACCACCATCCCGAACCCGAGAGCTTTGATGCCTTGTTCCACGATACCAGCGCAAGTTCTACCTGTGAATTGGTGGTTCGGCTTACCTCTGAACCCTGCACGCCACAGGCCGCCATGTGTTTAATGACGGGGCTGTTGACCGATACAGGCCGTTTTCAATTTGCCACAAGCCCTGCTACTTTTCAAGCGGCTTCCATTCTATTGAATTCCGATATGGATTACCGGGCTCTCACCGACCGGTTGTTCGAGCAAGAGTCCTTGCAAACCTTACGCCTTCGGGGGCATATTCTAAAAGATAAACTGATTCAATCTTCAGAATTGCCCATGGCTTGGATTGAACTTTCCTTTCAAGAAAGCAAATCCCTAAATCTGAAATCGGGCGCCACAGAAGGCTGGGTGAATTTTGGACTTGCTATTGAAGGAAATCAAGCCTCTTTTTTGCTCCATGAAAAAGAGGAAGGAATTACCCGAATTTCCTTCCGATCTAAGAATCAAATAGAGGTAAATCGATTCGCAGAAAAATACTTTCAGGGTGGAGGACACAAATATGCCGCCGGAGGACGTTTTGAAGGGAACAGTGCAGCAGCACTTCAATTTTTATTGGAACGCGTACATGAACTTTTTTAAGGCCCCCATTCCGTTCTTTATCCTGCTTGGCTTTTTAAGCCAGGCCTGTGGAGGCGCGTCACCTGAAGTTCCTCCACCCCCTCAAATCTCTGAAAAAAAGCTTCAGGAAGAATTAATTCAGGTCAACCAACGCATGATTCAAGAAGAACAATGGTTGATAAAAAAATACCTGGAGCGCAGAAATCTGCCCTTTGAATCCTTTGGAACAGGCTTGCACCTGGTTCGACTGTCCAAACCCTTAACCGGCTCTAAACCCAAGGCGGGCGACTATGTTCAAATTGAATATTCGGCCTCGTTGTTGGATGGTACCCCATGCTTTCGTTCAGAAGAGGCAGGAGAAGTGCTTCGCTTGGCATTCGACCCCATTGAATCTGGCTTGCAAGATGGAATTTTGAAGATGCAAACAGGAGAGGAGTGCTTGCTGTTGATACCATCGCACCTGGCCTTTGGGCTGTTGGGCGATTTAGATAAAATTCCGCCCTATACTCCAGTGGCATATAAGGTAAAATTGATGCGCATTCAGCCATGAGGAACCCCTTTGTTTTCTATTTTGTTTTCACTGCTCTTTTTCAGGCCTGTGGATGGGGTTCCGGTTTTGAAGAGCTGGGTCCTGAAATGAGCTTGAAATTGGACACCGATTTGGATGGTGGTCCAACGGGCGATTCTGTGGTATGGCTTAGAATGTCCGCCTGGATTTCAAATTCCGAGGATTCAATTTTGGAACCCACCTCCGGATTCAATTTAGAGGTGCACAAAGTTGCTTCCACCAATCCCAACGATTTAATAGCGGTGTTGCCGCATTTAAGTGCCGGAGATTCAGGAGCAATTCAGTGGACCAAACAGGCATTCCAAAGCATACCTGAATTTGAAAATCTGGTGTTGAATGGCTTGAAATCAGATAGTTTGGTGCGGCTTCGGTTTCGGGTCTTGGAAGTTCGAAATCGAGAAGGTCTTGAGGCCCTAAATCGAGAAAAAGAGCAACAGGCTGCCGCCTACGCGGTTGATGAATTCAAAGCCTACATTCAACTGTATAGGCAAGATTTGGTCTCCATTCCATTTTCACCCTTTGTTATCAAAGAAACCTTTCAAGAAAAGGCCAAACAGCTGCAGTATGGTGATTCCATTCGCATCCGTTACCTCTTGCTCACCTTAGATGGTCGGCCTGTGGAAGGAGATTGGTCCGATTCCGGACAACTTCATTTGAAAATTGGTCCCAGCAGCCTGTTTCCAATGGCTTTTTTTGAAGGACTAATGCAATTTAAAGAAGGAGAGCAGGGCCTACTGTTAATCCCGTACACCCACTGGAGTTCCAATCCCCCTTCCGCTTGGGCAAAGTATGGATTGCACGCCTTTGATAATTTGGTGTATAAGATCGACGTCGAACGGGTATTTTAACTCAAATTGGGGGGTAATGCCTTATTTCCCCTTTTGTTTTTCCCACTGCTTGCGCAGGGCATCGATGCATTCATCCAAGGCAGTTTCAAACCTTGGTCCCTGTTTTTTTGCAAACAAATCATTCCCCGGAACCCGAAGTCGGACTTCTGCTGCTTTGTTGTTTTCAACGTCTTGAGTCCGTTTGTAGGTAACCTCTACCCCAACCAACTCCGGAATTCGATCGTAGAAAGTGGATAATTTCTTTGTAGTGCGGTCTTTTAAGGTCTCTTTAAGATTTAGAGATGGTGCAAGAATTCGAATGTCCATGGCAACAGGGTGTTTTTAATTGGTAATGAAGAAAGGCAATGATGCCTTCCCATGCTTACAAGTTACCAAACCTTTTAATTCAAAACACCCAATTAAAATAAATTAACCTTGTTGTCCTTTTGGGTGGGCCTTGGCATAGGCTGTTTTTAGTCGCTCGATGCTAACATGGGTATACACTTGTGTGGCTGCCAGGCCTGCATGTCCCAATAACTCTTTAACGGCTAAAATATCTGCACCTTCACTGAGCAGCCAAGTAGCAAAGGTGTGGCGAAGCAAATGGGGTCCACGGTAATCGCTTTGAGTAACCTGACTCAGGTATTTTTTAGTTTGGCTGTACATCCAATCTCCGGTGCAGGCCTTCCCTTGATTGGTCAGGAATAGAGCATCTGTAGAGATACCCCCACCGATTTGAAGAATAAAATCTGCTCTTTGTTTCAAATACTCCTTCAGCCAATCTACTAGGATTGGATGCAGGGGTATCAGCCGTTCTTTTTGTCGTTTTCCCATCACGCGGATGGTACTTCCTGCAAAAGAAACATCACCGGTTTTCAGTCCAACCAATTCTGCCCTTCGCATGCCGGTATATAAAAAGCAACCCAGCATGGTTTTGTCTCGGTATCCGGCGAAGTCTGAACTGAGTTGGAACAACGAAGCCAATTGCTGGGCTTGAGATGGGGTTAAAAAATGCGGTTGCCGTTTGGGTGTTTTTAAATTTTTCAGGTCTTGCGTAGGATCAATATCTATTCGTTTTTGCCGCTTCATGAACTGAAAAAAGGTTCTAAGCGTGGACAACGTTCGATTGATGGAGGTTCTGGCCAGGCCTTTGTGCCTTAAATGAATTAAAAACGACCGGATATCGGTTGGTTCAATAGAATTCCATTCTTCAGTGCCATCAACACCAAATAAAAAGACCCGGAGTTGCTCCAGGTCATTCTGATATGCTCGAACGGTATGCGAAGATAACCTACGCTCCGCTTTCAGGTACGATAAAAAGGACGAGATGCCATCTGTGCCGGCGTTCATGGCCGAGATAGCTTCCCAACTTAAATGTTGGTTTCCTGACGGCGAATTTGCTCGATGTAAGCAGCCTTAGTAATTTCATCACGACGCTCTACCGATGGTTTGGTAAAGGCTTGACGCTTTCTAAGTTGCTTCAAAGCACCTGTTTTTTCAAACTTACGTTTGAACTTTTTAAGGGCGCGATCGATGTTTTCACCTTCTTTAATTGGGATAATCAACATGTGATAGTCTTTTTAATGGAGTGCAAATGTAGAGAAATCCTTTTTGTTTCTCAAATATTTTCATGCAGTTTTTTGTAAAACTCAGGGATGAACGTATATTTGCCCCACTTTAATAGGCCCCGTAGCTTAATTGGATAGAGCATCTGACTACGGATCAGAAGGT
>JAQCBQ010000004.1 GCA_027621385.1 Bacteroidota bacterium
TGTCCTTAAAAGTTCCATTAAAATTAGAGGCATATCCTGAAGGACCGGCCTTGGTCTCCATCAACTCATTTGGATATGGCGGCACCAATGGTCACATGGTGGTTCAAGAGCCCCCCCGCGATTATTTGGAAAACTTTAAACCCAATGGCAAAGATGTGCACCGCCACCAATGGTTGTTCCCCATTTCTGCGCGCAGCGAAAACGCCCTTAAGGGCATCGCAGCTAAATATTTAGATTTTCTGAATAAGGGGCAAATTGGTCTGGCTGATTTCGCTTATTCTTTAAGCCATCGCCGCACACACCACAACCACCGGTTGACCATCGTAGCCGGAACCAAAGAAGAATTGCTTGAAAAACTTCAGGCCTATGTAAATGGAGATGCTGCAGTAGGAGTAAATCAACAACAAACCGTCGAACAACCTCAATTGGTTTGGGTTTTCACCGGAATGGGACCACAATGGTGGGCCATGGGGCGTGAATTGTACCAACAAGAGCCGTTGTTCAAAGCCAAATTGGACGAGTGCGATGCCATCTTCAAAGGGATTGCCGGTTGGTCATTGCTTGAAGAAATGATGAAGCCCGAGGCGGAATCTGGAATGGCTGCGACTAAAATCGCTCAACCTGCCAACTTCTTTGTTCAAGCCGGTTTGATTGAATTGTGGGAAGCCTGGGGAATTCGTCCAGATGCGGTGGTTGGTCACTCTGTAGGTGAGGTTCCCGCTGCGTATTACTCAGGAGCCCTGACCTTGGCAGAAGGGGTATTGGTTTCATACCACCGTTCACGTTGTCAGCAAATGACTGCCGGACAAGGCACCATGCTGGCCGTAGGTCTTGGAGAAGAAGATGCCCAAGCATTGGTCAATGAATTGGGACTGAGCTCAACCATTTCGGTAGCGGCCATCAATTCCTTTAGCGGAGTTACCCTTGCCGGAACCAAGGAGTCCTTGGAAAAAGTGGGCGAAGTGTGCACTCAACGTCAAATTTTCAATAAAATGCTGACGGTTGAAGTGGCCTACCACTCCTATCAAATGGATCCGTTGCAAGAAGAATTGCTGAAGTCATTGGCTTCATTGAACCCGCAAACGGCAAAAATTCCATTGTATTCTACCGTAACCGGTACACGGATGGATGGAAAAGAGTTCGGCACGGAATACTGGTGGCAAAACGTGCGCCAGCCGGTACGCTTCGCTAAAGCAGCCCAAACCCTGGTAAATGACGGATATTCTATTTTCTTGGAAGTCGGTCCGCACCCCGTTTTGCGCACCAACATCAATGAATGCTTGACCGCCGCCGATAAAAAAGGATACACCATTCCATCTTTACGCCGTGGCGATCCGGAATTGGCGACCTTGTTGAACAGCTTAGGCATGCTTCATGGACTCGGATTCCAAGTGAATTGGTCTTCGTTCACCCAAGGCGGACACTTTGTTAAGTTGCCCACCTATGCCTGGGATATGGATGATTACTGGCAAGAATCTCCCCGCTCCATTGAAGAAAAGCATGGAGTTGCCGGTCACGTTTTCTTGAACAACAATTTGAGGATGCCTTTCCCGGCATGGGAAGTGGAAATCAACCGCTACTTTATGCCTTGGATGGACGACCATAAAATCGAATCCATGACGGTTATTCCCGGAGCCGCTTATGTGGAAGCCGGATTGGCCTTGCATGAAAAGACATTCGAAAATCAGGCATGTACCTTGCAAAATCTTGAATTCCACCAAGTATTGGTGGTTGATGAGAAAAAGGTCCAAATGTTCCATACTCAATACAATCCTGCTACCAAAGGCTATTCGGTGTACAGCAGGTATCGGGAAGACGATTCTCCTTGGACATTGCATGCTACTGGTCGTATGCTAAAGGATACGGTTTCGCGGACGATTCCCACCTTTGGCTTCAGCCAAGTTCAACAGCGCTGCACTCAAGAGCTCTCGGCGCCTGATTTGTATGTTACCCTAGCCAACCGCGGTCTGCATTACGGCCCTTGGTTCCAAGGAATCAAACAAATTTTCAAAGGAAACAACGAGGTTTTGGTGCGCATTGAAGGAAACGATTCCTTGGCCATCAATACCGATAATTATTTGTTGCACCCTACCATTTTGGACTCCGGATTCCAAACCATGGTAGCCATTGTAGAGGAAAGCAGCAACAATCCAAGTCCGTTTGTCCCGGTATCCATTTCGCAGGTGGTCTTTTACACCAGCCCCGGCGAAGCCTGCTGGAGTTATTGCCAGATTACGGAACGCAAAGAAAACAGCATCAAAGGAGATTTGATTTTGTTTGACGACCGCGGAGAAGTATTGGTGTCCTTGCACGGCATTACCTGTCAAGCCATTTCATCGGGAAGCGCTAGCGATGAGGATGCTTCCGATGAATGGTTCTATGAATACGAGTGGAAAACATCAGAGCTGGAAAGCGTTTCGGTTGCAGGTGAACACTGGATGATTATGGGAGATGAGGGCGATTTGACCACCGATTTGATTGGAGCCCTTGCAGAACAAGGTGTAACCAGTACGCTGGTGATGCCCGGAGATGAGTATATGCTGGAAGACATGCTCGCCACCGTACGCTTGAATACAGAAGCCGACTTTTATCAATTGATGAAAGACACAAAAGACATGGGCATTGCTCGTGTGGTGTATTTGTGGTCGGCTCAACCGGATTCTGATGGTTTAAATCTGAGCCCAGATGGTATTGTAGATCGTACAATGCCCGCCGTGTTTTTGGGTAAAGCCCTTGCCGCGGAATGGGGCGGAAAATCCGTTAAATGGGCCAGCGTCACAACTGCTGCACAAGCTGTACATACTGAAGAAGCTTTGGCCTCGTTGGAAACAACACCCTTCTGGGGAATGGCACGCCTAATCAGCAATGAACACCCCAACATTAAAACCTGCATGATTGATTTAAGTGCCGCCGATGCCAATGCCTCGGTACTGGTGCAAGAACTCAGCAGCGATTGGGCTCAAGACGACGTGGCTTGGAGAAATGGAAAGCGCTATGTAAAAACCTTACAGCGGGCTTCATTTAAAGACGATTCAAGTGAAAAAACCATGATGGTCTCTACCGATACTCCGGTTTCACTTGAAATTGGTCAGATTGGTAGAATCGATTCTCTGCACTACGAGCGCACAGAACGCCGTGCCCCAGAAGCCGGTGAGGTTGAAATTCAAACCTTCGCCTCTTGCCTAAACCTGAAGGACGTACTTAAAGTTATCGGTCAACTTTCACTAAAAGCGACCTCGGGTACGTATTTTGAAAGCACCTTCGGCATGGAGGCCAGTGGCATTGTAACTCGGGTAGGAGAGGGTGTTACTGAGTTTAAACCCGGTGATGAAATTGTACTTGCTGCTCAAAACGGCTGCTTAAAGTCCTATGTTACCGCCTTGCCAACCTTCTACATTCGCAAACCTAAGCACATTGCATGGGAAGATTGTTTGATGGTGGTTCCCTACATGACGGTGTTGTACGGATTGCGCGATCGGGCTCAGCTGCAACAGGGTGAAAAAATCCTCATACACAACGCTACCGGCGGAGTAGGTTTGGCCGCCATTCAATGGGCCAAACACGTAGGCGCCGAAATTTTCGCTACCGCAGGCAGCGAAGAAAAGCGCAATCATCTAAAGAACCTGGGTGTAGATCATGTGTACGATTCCAGGTCGCTGGATTTTGCTACCGATATTCGCAAAGATACCGGCGGATACGGAGTGGACGTGGTCATTAACGCCATCGCTGGCGAGGCCCTGTACCAGTCGTTCGAATTGCTGGCTTCCTACGGCCGATTTGTTGAAATCGGTAAACGCGACATTTCTGAAAACAATGGATTGCCAATGGCCGCATTCAACCGGAACATTACGTTCCACGGTATTGATGTGGATCGATTGATGATTGAACGGACTCCCGTCGTTCAAGGTTTGTTGCGCGACATCGAGCGGTATTATGACTCTGGTATTTTTGCCGCTGTCAACACCCATTTGTTTGCCGCTGCTGAGGCTGAAGAGGCCTTTACCTTCTTGGCCCAGTCTAAGCACATTGGTAAAGTGGTCTTGAATTTTAAAGACCAGCAGGTCCCCGTGGCCAAAGCCCAAGATACTCAAGAACTGGACCTTTCGGGCTCGTATATGATTACCGGAGGTACGGGTGGATTTGGTTTGCAGATTGCCGATTGGTTGAGCCAGCGCGGCGTAGCACAGTTGATTCTAGCTTCCCGCAGTGGGGCCAAATCGGATGAAGCCAAAGAGGCCATTGCTAAAATGCAAGCCAGAGGAACACGCGTTTGGGCTGATCCGTTGGACATCACCAATGCCGAAGCCGTAAACACCATGATTCAATCCATGACGGGCAGCATGCCTCCCCTGAAAGGAATTGTTCACGGAGCTGTGGTTCTGGACGATGGTTTCTTGATGGACATGAACCGAGAGCGATTTATGACTTCCTTCCAGGCTAAAGTGGGGGGTGCATTGAATCTGCACCGTGCCACTCAGCATTTAAAATTGGATTTCTTCCTTTCCTTCTCTTCCATTTCAGCCTTAATCGGAAACAACGGTCAGGCCAACTATGTGGCTGCAAATGCCTTCTTAGATGGATTTGCTCATTACCGCCGTGGACTTGGATTGGCAGGAACCACCGTGAATTTGGGTGTGTTGGGAGAAGTAGGTGTGGCTGCGCGCGACGCCAACGTTACGGCCATCTTGGAATCGGGTGGAATCAAAGGGTTTAGTAACCGTCAGGCTTTAGATGGCTTGGGAATGGTACTGGACAATGCGCCTGTTCAAATTGGTATGTTTGACGTAGATTGGCACCGTTGGGCCAGCGTGAATGGAGCTGCCGCGCAGTCTTCTCGATTTAAAGATTTGGTGGCGGCTGCCGGTGCCGGAAGTGGAACCAATGCTGTGTTGGGCGAATTGGCCGCGGCGCTTACCGTGCTAAGCGACTCTGAGCGAATGGGCTACATGGAACAAGCTACGGCTGAAGAGCTGGCGGGTGTACTCAAACTTTCGGTTGAAAAAATTGACCGGAGCCGAGGAATCAACCTGTTGGGCATCGATTCGCTGATGGCGGTTGAGCTGGGCCGGGCCATTCAAGGCCGTTTTGGATTGGAGGTAAGCACCATGGAACTGTTGAGCGGTCCGAATACCTCTCAGCTGGCCAGCGCGCTCCTTGAAAAGGCAAAGGCTTCCGGAGCACTGGTGGGCAATGTCGATGACCTGAGTGAGGAAGAACTTGATGCCTTGCTTGCCGAAGTAAAAGAGTAATGGATTGGCGCCGGATGGGAGCCTTCCCGTCTGGCGGCCATTTTTCATTTGGATTTTTTTAGGGGGCCTTATCCGGCTTTCCGTTCTAGGTCAGTGCATACAACGGCACCGGGCTGGTCGCTGCATGGGCTCCCAAGGTCGCCTCCGCCCGCCCGCCCGGTGTTGCCGTTGTATGCACCGCCCTATCACTGCAATCCGGGGCCCGGCCGCCTCAGGCTAAAAATCAGGAGAGAAATTTAGAACAGCACATGTGGGCTGTGAGGTGGCCCGCGGCAGGGATTGAAGAGGCTAGCGCGCAAAGCAAAAAACCGCTGTTGGAGGCAGGGCAAAAGAGCGACGTGAGGAGCTACTTTTGGCCCAACTCCAACCGGTTTTTTGCTGCGTACTAGCCCTGAAAGCCCGCAGCCGCCCCCTTCCACATCCAAACCCTTGAATCTCTATCTTTTGTGCAATTGAATGGCTTTAAAATATTGAAAATCAATAGTTTAAATTTAAATCGGCAGTTTTTCGCTAACAATAAATACTAAAAAAAACGTTAAAACCCTTTGCAGGAAAGGGATGTGGCTGATTTTGGTCGCTGAATTTGAGCAATAGTTATTAACAAAGTGGGAAATTGTGGGACTTTGTGGGGAAAAGTGGGAAATCTTGGCTAATTTAGCGACGTAGAAGACCCACTATGGCCCATTTTATCGGAGAACATAGCGCAAAAATTGATTCCAAAGGACGGGTATTGTTCCCGGCTTCCTTTCGCAAGCAATTGGCGGGCGAAGGCCAAGAGGAATTTGTGTTAAACCGTGGATTTGAACGCTGTTTGGTGCTGTATCCAAGAAAGGAGTGGGATGCGATTTCGGCTCAGCTGGCCAAATTAAACCCCTTCAAAAAAGAGAACCGCTTGTTTGTTCGGCAATTCAACAATGGCGCCATGCCGATTACCTTGGATTCTGCGGGCAGAATGCTGATTGGCAAGGATTTGCTCGGTTATGCTGGCATCAGTAGCGATATGATTTTTGCGGCCAACGGCAATAAAATTGAGCTGTGGTCAAAGGCCGATTATGAGGAAATGATGCAAATTGATTCCGACGCCTTTGCTGACCTGGCTGAGCGTGTGATGGGCGGAGATTTAAACGCCTCTGAAGAATAATGCAGACTTCAGTATACCATACTGCCGTATTGCTCAAGGAAACGGTAGATGCTTTGAATATGAAGCCCGACGGAGTGTATATCGATGTGACGTTTGGGGGAGGCGGGCACAGCCGAGAAATGCTGCAGCGCCTGGATTCAAACGGTCAATTGCTGGCTTTTGACCAAGATCCGGATGCCCGGCAAAATTGCCCGGACGATGCGCGGCTGACCTTCATCCCCTCCAACTTCCGCTATATGGCCTCGTATTTAAAGGTGCATCAAGTAACTGAAGTGGATGGCATCTTGGCCGATTTGGGGGTTTCTTCCCACCAATTGGATGTGGCAGAACGGGGGTTTACCCATCGGGTTGAAAGTCCTTTAGATATGCGCATGGGGCCAGGGATGCCTCAAACTGCCGCTCAGGTGTTGAATGCATCCTCTGCAGAAGAACTTACCTTTATTTTTAAAAATTACGGCGAGGTTAAGTTGGCCTACCGCTTGGCTCAGCGGATTGTTCGGCAGCGCGAGCTGGCTCCGTTTAAATTGTCCTCTGATTTGCGGCCCATGCTGAAAGGTTTGTGTCCGCCCGAGGGTGAGAACAGGCTTACTGCTCAGGTATTTCAGGCCCTGCGCATTCATGTAAACGATGAGTTGGGTGCCCTGCGCGAATTTTTAGAAGGAGCCGCATTGGTTTTGAAAAAGGGGGGACGGGTATCGGTTATTTCCTACCATTCTTTGGAAGACCGAATGGTTAAGCACTTCTTTCGGTCCGGTAATTTTCAAGATGAGGTTAAGACGGACTTGTTTGGGAAGCCTTTACGTCCGTTGCAGCCCATCAATCGGCAAGCCATTCAGCCCAGCGTTGAAGAACAGGCGCTGAATCCCCGCTCGCGCAGCGCAAAACTTAGAACGGCAGAGAAAGTATGATCCGGGCAAAGAAAAAACAAGCATCTGCAGCAGCAGAAGCCAAGACCGGAAACGCTTGGTTTAAGTCTTTTTTGCGTGCGGAATTGATAGATCCGGCCTGGGTGTTTAAACATGCCAATTTTGTTTTGTTTTTGACTTCTTTGGGCTTGATTTATATTGGGGCCTCGTATGTTTCCTTGAACAGCATTCGTCGGCTTGAGGCCCTCGAGAAAAGCATAAAGGTGCAAAAGGCCATTAGCATCGAGCAGGAAAACCGCCTGATGGAATTGTCAAAAAAGGGTAGGCTAGAGGCCTTACTTTCTTCTCGAGGTATAACCATTCCGTTTGAACCACCTCATGTTTTGGTGGTTTCGACGGATAGCCTAATTGCATTGCACTGATATGTCGTCCAAGAAAATCATATCGCGCAAAACAAACCTGGTGGCGTTGTTCATCGTAATCTCTGCTCTTTCTGTGGTTGGTCGGGTGGTTCAAATTCAAGCAGTTGAAGGCGAAGATTGGCGGCAGCGCGCCAAAGAACAATCGGAGTTTGTGCAACGCATTGAGCCGGTTCGCGGAAATATTTTAGCCAGCGATGGCTCTTTTTTGGCCATTTCCTTGCCCCTCTACGATGTGTATTGGGATTTGGGCTGTCCGGGTGCTCACCGAGATTCTTTAAAAAAATACAGCAAAGCCATTGGTGAAGGTTTGGTGAAAATAATGGGAAAGGGAAGTGCTTCAGCTTACATGGCGGGAATTTATGCGGCACAACGCTTGCCCAATCGATACTATAGCTTGGCTCGAGGATTAAGGCACCATCAGGTGGAAGCCATCCGGACGCTGCCTATTTTATCTCTGCCGCCCTACAAGGGAGGCTTTATTGTGGAATCGCGCAGCACCCGGGAAAAGCCCCTTGGGATATTGGCTTCTAGAACCATTGGTCGGATTTCGGAAAATAGCCAGCTTCTTGGCTTAGAAGCTGCTTATGATGCGCAATTGCGCGGAAAACAAGGGTTGCGGTACCTGGAGAAATTATCGAAAAATGTGGTTCGACCGGCCTTTGGTGAAAATGCGGTAGAACCGGAAGACGGTCAGGACATTCGAAGCACCATTGATCCTGACATACAGGAGGTATTGGAAAACGAACTGTACCGGCAGCTGCAATACAGTCAGGCAGACCACGGTACCGCTGTGGTTATGGAGGTGAAAACAGGATACATTCGGGCCATTGCCAACTTAAAGCGAGGACAAGACGGTCAGTATTATGAAAGCTATAACTATGCCATCGGAGAAAGTGTAGAGCCAGGCTCAACCATGAAGCTGGCTTCCATGTTGGCCTTGTTGGAGGACGGATTTGTGCATCCTTCTGATACAATCCAAACAGGAAATGGCGAACTGGTTTTGGCGCCCAATGCTACCTTGCACGATAGCCGCCGTGGCGGACACGGGAAGCTTTCAATTGCTCATGCCTTTGAGGTGAGCTCCAACATCGCCATGGCAAAGATGGTGTTAAAGCATTACAAGGCACAACCCGAAAAGTACCTGGAACATTATCGCCGGTTGGGCTTGCATGAACCCTTAGGCATTGATATTCCAGGGGAAGGGAAGCCATTGGTAAAAAGCCCGGGAGATAAAACCTGGAGTCTTTTAACCATTCCCATGATGGCCATTGGGTATGAAATCAGGCAGACGCCATTGCAAATCTTAACCCTTTACAATGGCATTGCCAATGGGGGGCAGCGGATGAAACCCCAGTTTGTGGAGGCCATTTTAGAGCGAGGAAAACCCATTCAGGTTTTTCCTCCAAAGCCAATTGGAGATAAAATGTGTTCTGATTCTACTCTACAGCAGCTGAACCGCATGTTAAAGGGAGTAGTGCAACAGGGCACAGCCTCCAATTTAAAAGGCCATGTGATTCCGATTGCGGGTAAAACAGGTACGGTAAAAATTGCCTCTGGTAGCGGCGGCTATACCTCTACTTATCAGGCTAGTTTTTGCGGATTTTTCCCTGCCGACAACCCAAGTTATTCCTGCATTGTGGCGGTAACCAACCCAACCATGAATTCCTATTATGGGAACTTGGTGGCTGGCCCTGTGTTTAAAAAGGTGGCCGACCAGGTATATTCAAACTCGTATAAGATTAATCGATATCATTATTCAAAACAGCCTCGACCTGCTGCCTCTCCCTTGGTTTTTAGAGGGAATGATTCTGAAATCAATTGGATAAAAGGCCAATTGGGAATTCCTGTTACTGCCATAGCTAAAGCCACTCCACCGAATGAGCGTAGCATGCCGGATATGCGGGGTTGGACGGTAACCGATGCCGTTGTAGCCTTGGCAAAGCGAGGTATTTCTCCTCGAATTGTCGGGCAGGGAAAGGTCCGTCGCCAAAGCCCTGCTCCAGGGCTGTACGATCCTGAAAATACATCTGTTTTATTGGAATTAGCGCCATGAAGATTCTAAGAGATATCTTATTTAAGGCTTCTATTGTGGAAGTAGTTGGCTCTACGAATTTGGCCATAGAAAGGCTGTCTTCAGATTCCAGAACATTGGGAAAAAACAGCCTGTTTTTTGCCGTGCGTGGAACTCAGGTTGATGGCCATGCTTTCATTGAAGCGGCCATTGAACGGGGTGCAGTGGCTGTAATTTGTGAAGAACTTCCCCTTCATCAGCACGCTCAGGTAACCTACGTTAAAGTAGGCAATGCCGCTGCTGCTATGGGTTGGGTTTCTGCCAATTTTCACGGAAATCCCTCTTCAAAACTTAAAGTGGTCGGTGTTACAGGAACCAACGGAAAGACCTCTGTGGCCACCGGTATGTTTGATTTATTCACAAAAATGGGATTTGCCTGCGGATTACTTTCCACGGTTGAGAACCGCATTGGTAGCGAGGTGATCCCAGCCACCCACACTACACCAGATTCAATTTCTCTTCAAGGCCTGATGAGTCAAATGTTGGAACGGGGCATTGCATATTGCTTTATGGAGGTAAGTTCGCACGCCCTAGATCAGCACCGGACCACCGGGGTTGAGTTTACGGGAGCCATGTTTACCAACATCACTCAAGACCATTTGGATTACCATAAGACCTTTGCACGCTACATCGAAGCCAAAAAGAAATTGTTTGATGGACTTACCTCGAACGCTTGGGCTTTGGTGAATGGCGACGATCGGAATGGCAGAGTGATGCTTCAGAATTGCAAAGCCGCCCAACAATACACCTATGGATTGAAGGGCGATGCAGATGTGAAAGGTAAAATTGTAGAGAATAGCCTTGATGGCCTGCTGCTGCAAATCCAACAAAAAGAAATATCCACCCCATTTGTAGGGAAATTTAATGCCAGCAATTTGTTGGCCATGTATGGTGCAGCCACCTTGCTAAAGCAAAATCCAGATGCCGTTCTTACTCATTTAAGTATGATAGGGCCACCCGCAGGCCGTTTTCAGCGGCTTAGCCGTTTAGGTTGCCCCACCGTCTTTGTGGATTATGCACATACTCCCGATGCCCTAGAAAAGGTATTGATGACCTTAACTGAAACCACTCAGGGGCAAGGACATATTTACACTGTAGTAGGCTGTGGAGGGAATCGGGATGCCAGCAAACGCCCAATTATGGGAAAAATAGCAACTCAATATAGCTATAAGAGCATTTTCACGTCCGACAATCCAAGAAATGAGGCCCCGATGAGCATCATTCAAGCTATGCAATCCGAGTTGAGTTTGGAGGAAAAGGTTAGGGTAGTGGTGATGGAATCAAGGGCCGAAGCCATTCAAGCCGCATTCCAACTGGCTCAACCCCAAGACGTTATTTTGATTGCCGGAAAGGGACATGAAACCTACCAGGAAATTCAGGGTGTAAAGTACCCGTTTGATGATGTGCAAGAGGCTCGAAACGCATTAAACAACTACAACGCTTAACACTATGCTTTACTACCTTTTTGATGCATTAGATCAGGCAGGGCTTCCAGGAGCTGGGGTGTTCCGTTTTCTTTCCTTCCGCGCCGGCTTGGCCTTGCTGATTTCTTTACTCATTTCGGCTGTGTTAGGAAAGCAGTTGATTGCCTTGCTTCGAAATAAGCAGGTTGGAGAATCGGTCCGCGATTTGGGATTGGAAGGTCAATTGTCGAAGGCCGGTACCCCCACCATGGGGGGGCTGATTATTCTCGCAGCGATCCTTATTCCCACTGTTTTAATGGCTCGATTGGACAACGTTTACATCTGGCTGATGATAACCGCCACGGTGTGGTTGGGCGCCATTGGATTTTTAGATGACTACATTAAAGTGTTTAAGAAAGATAAGCGTGGCTTGGCCGGCAAGTTTAAGGTGGTTGGACAGGTGGGCATTGGCTTATTTGTAGGCGTTGTGCTATACCTCCACCCCTCTGTTGTGGTCCGTGTTTTTGACAACCAAGGTTCCTTCTTCGACTCGCACCGATTGCTTACAACTCTACCTTTTATTAAAGGTCATGAGTTGGATTATGGCTCCATTATGGCTTGGGTGCACCAGGGTTGGGAAAATTATGCCTGGATTATATTTATTCCTCTGGTCATTTTTATTGTTACGGCAGTTTCAAACGGAGCAAATATGACCGATGGATTGGACGGACTCGCAACCGGAATTTCCGCCATCATTGGTTTGGTATTGGGCATTTTTGCGTATGTCAGCGGCAACATCAAGTTCGCCGAATATTTAAATATCATGTACATCCCCAATTCTGGAGAATTGGTCATTTTTTCAGCGGCGTTTGTAGGGGCTTGTGTGGGGTTTTTATGGTACAATTCCTTCCCGGCTCAGGTATTTATGGGGGATACGGGCTCTCTATCCTTAGGAGGTATCATTGCTGTTTTGGCCATTTCGCTCAGAAAAGAGCTAATGATTCCCATTTTATGCGGGGTATTTCTGATGGAGAATGTTTCGGTGATTCTTCAGGTGAGCTATTTTAAATATACCAAGGCCCGATTCGGGGAAGGACGTAGAATATTCAAGATGTCGCCCCTGCACCACCACTATCAAAAGCTGGGCTGGCATGAGGCTAAAATTGTTGCTCGATTTTGGATTGTTGGACTGGCTTTGGCTGCTTTAACCATCATTACGCTAAAACTACGATGAGTTCTGCTGTAAACATATTGGTTTTAGGTGCCGGCGAAAGTGGCATGGGCGCAGCTTTTTTGGCTAGAAAAAAAGGGTTGACCTGTTTGGTGTCGGACGCAAAGTCCATTGGCAACGCGGAACAAATTCAATTGCTGGAATGGGGAGCACAGGTGGAAGAGAAGGGCCACAGCCTTGCCGCTGATCTGTTGCCCGATGCCGTAGTGAAAAGTCCTGGAATTCCGAACGAAAGCCCAATTGTCCAATCCTTTTTAAGGAAAGGAGTCCCTGTTATTTCAGAAATTGAATTTGCGGGGAGATATACAAAGGCAAAGCTGACGGGCATTACCGGCACCAACGGAAAAACCACCACCACCCACCTGGTGCATCACATCTATTCCCATGCCGGACTCAATGTAGCCATGGGTGGAAATGTGGGTACTTCTTTTGCGCGGTTGGTGGCGGAAGAATCCAAGCCTGTAGACCATTATGTGCTTGAAGTATCCAGTTTTCAATTGGATAATACTCCAACCACCCGCTTTCATACGGCTATACTTCTCAACATTACTCCCGATCACCTAGATCGATATCAGTACAACTTTGAGCGGTATGCAGACGCCAAAATCAACCTTTTAACCAATCAAACCGCAGAGGATTTCTACATTTTTTGTGCGGAAGATCAAGGAGCGCTTGATGCCTTGAAACGAAATCAACATAAACTTGAAGGTCAACCCCTTTCTTTTGGAATTCAACATCAACCTGGGCTAGCAGCCTGGACAGACTCAACGAATATGTACATCAAAGACAATCATTTAACGCTGGACATGCTGATTTCCGATTTGGCTCTGCCCGGAAAGCACAACCTATACAACTCCATGGCGGCTGGTATTGCTGCCCGGGTTCAAGAAATCAAAAAGGAAGAGATTCGTGAAGCCCTTTCGGATTTTCAAAATATAGAACACCGGATGGAATTTGTGTTAAAAATAAAGGGAATGGATTTTATTAACGATTCCAAAGCCACCAACATCAATGCTGCTTGGTATGCTCTAGATTGCTATGATGGACCTTTAATTTGGATTGTAGGCGGGGTGGATAAAGGTAACGACTATTCAGCCCTCAGAGATTTAGTTCAGAGTAAGGTAAAAGCAATTATTTGCTTGGGTAAAGACAACGAGAAAATTCGGTCTGCATTCCATGGACTTGTTCCGGAATGGATGGAAACTCAATCGATGGAAGAGGCGGTGAAGGGTGCATATTACCTAGGAAAGGCCGGCGATACCGTGTTGCTTTCACCTGCTTGCGCCAGTTTTGATTTATTCGATAACTACGAGGACCGAGGACGCAAATTTAAAACCGCGGTTCGAAACCTGTAATGAAAAATTGGTCAACATATTTGAAAGGAGATTCCCTCATTTGGGTGGTGGTTTTCTTTCTGTCTTTAGCCTCCATCTTGGCTGTGTACAGCGCAGCCGGGACCTTGGCCTATCAAGGCGTTGGGGGGACGGCAGAAGCCTATTTGCTTGATCGCTTGAAATTTATTGCCCTCGGATTGGCAACCATGTACTTCGCCCATAAAATCCCATTTCGAGTGTATGGATTGGTGGGTACGTTGGGTATAGTTATCGTTATTCCTTTGCTGATTTTAACCTTGTTTATGGGTTCAAACATCAACGATGCCAGCCGGTGGTTACGCATCCCAGGACTGCCATTTTCCATTCAAACTTCCGATTTAGCTAAACTTTTCTTGGTGCTTTATCTGGCAAAACGACTTGCAGCCTCTCAAGCAGTCTTGGCCGATTTTACCAAGGGCTTTCTTCCGTTAGCACTTCCATTAGTGGTAATTACTGTGCTGGTGTTGCCTGCTAATTTTTCAACGGCAGCCTTATTGTTTTTAATTGGATTAATCATGATGTTCATAGGGGGTGTTCCTTGGAAGTATCTATTTGGATTGGTTGGATCTGGAGTTCTAGGTTTGCTGCTGTTGATTCTTTTGGCCACTGCCATGCCGGGAGTACTGCCGCGTCTTTCAACTTGGAAGGCAAGGATAGAGAACTTCACCTCTGATGAACCCAAAGATGCGTATCAAATCGAGCAGGCTAAGATGTCGATTTCTATGGGGGGTGTTTTTGGACAAGGCCCAGGTAATAATGCCGGAAAATACCGCCTGCCTCAAAGCTATTCTGATTTTATTTTTGCCATGATTATTGGCGAGTATGGCATGTTTGGAGCAATTGGTTTGCCCCTAGCGTTCATCATACTCCTGTATCGATGTCTAGTTGTGGGTGCTCGAAGTCAAAGTGGGTTTGGCACCTTCGCCGCCTATGGAATTGGACTTTCCATCGCTATTCAAGCCTTCATCAATATGGCCGTGGCCGTCAATTTATTCCCGGTAACCGGTCAGCCACTCCCTTGGGTTTCTATGGGCGGCACCTCGACCATCATCACCGGACTTACATTAGGAATTGTATTAAGCATTGGTAGAGGAGAGACTCAAAGCGATTCTTCAACACAAACGGCAGAGGAGGGCCAGGTTGCTCATGCCTAAGCGTTTCGTTATAAGTGGAGGCGGTACAGGAGGCCATATCTTCCCCGCCATTTCAATTGCTCAGGCCTTGCAAGCGCAATTGGCAGATGCTGAATTCCATTTTGTGGGAGCAATGGGAAAAATGGAAATGAACAAGGTGCCTGAGGCTGGATTCCCAATTCTTGGCTTACCCATTCGCGGACTAAATCGAACTCAGCCGCTCAAGAATGTAACCCTACCCTGGGCGCTGCTCAAATCGGTATGGAAGGCCCATGTTTTTTTAAGGGATTGGAAACCCGATGCAGCCATAGGCGTGGGTGGATTTGCCTCGGCAGCTTTAGGTCTTGCAGCCCTACAACGCCGCATCCCCTTGTTCATTCAAGAGCAAAATGCCTTTGCCGGCAAAACAAATTCAATGCTGGGAAAATATGCCACCAAAATATTTGTGGCCCACCCCGGTATGGAGCGTTTCTTCCCCGCCCCTAAAATCGAACAATCAGGCAACCCCGTTCGGGCGGAATTTGAAACCCCTCCACCGCTTGCCTCAACGGCTCGATTGAGCTTCGGCCTACTTCCAGACAAACCCACCATTTTGATTACCGGCGGAAGCCTTGGGGCAGGAGCCATCAATACCGCCGTAGATGCCGCGCTTGAAGGTTGGCTAAATCAAGGTTGCCAACTTATTTGGCAAACGGGTGAACGGCAATTTCAACACCATCAACACCACCACCGCCCCGGCTCTGTTTGGGTTTCTGCTTTTATTCCTGATATGCGCATGGCCTATGCCGCGGCAGATCTTGCCATTAGCCGTGCCGGAGCTATGGCCATAGCCGAACTTATGGCCATGAAGGTTCCCTCTATTTTGGTGCCTCTGCCAACAGCCGCCGAAGACCACCAAACCTTTAATGCGCTTTCGCTCTCGAACCAAAATGCCGCTGTTCATTTGCCTGAAAATCAGCTGAGGGAGAATCTAGAATCGGCCACATTAAATCTATTGAAAGACGAAGGTGGCCGGGCTCATATGCGTAAAGCATTACAAGATTCATTTCAATCTGGAGCAGCAAATAAAATTGCGAGTTCCATCATCCAATCTTTAAACGCATGAACCTGCCTCAACATACCCATGTGTTTTTCCTCGGCATTGGCGGTGCCGGAATGAGTGCCTTGGCAGGCATGCTTAAAGAAAAGGGATATAAGGTCGCTGGATACGACCGAAGCCCCGGATTAATGACCAAATCCTTAGAATCCCAGGGAATTCCCATTGTGCATCAAGAGGATGTTGCGGCCATCCCTGAGGGTTGGAATACCCCCTCGGTTTTGGTGATTTATACTCCGGCAATTTCACCCAATTCATTGCTGATAAATCATTTCGCTAATCAAGGTAACCGAATCATGAAACGGGCACAATTGATGGGCGAATTGCTAGAAAACACTTCAGTTTTGGCCGTTGCCGGTACACATGGTAAAACAACAACATCAGCCCTGTTAATTCACCTTTTGAATGCGGCGAACATTCCAGCCAATGCACTAATAGGAGGATTCTCGGTTAATTTAGAAGGGAATTTCCAATCCAGGCTCAATGCCACATTTACTGTTGCTGAAGCCGATGAATTTGATCGGTCATTCTTAACCCTGAAACCCTATGCTGCCATTTTCAATAGCTTGGATGCAGACCATTTGGATATTTATGGTACCGAAGAGGAACTAAAGAAAAATTATGCCTATTTCGCCAATACAGTTAAGAAGGATGGGTTTATTTTAATCGCTCCAAAAATCGAATTGGAAAGCCAACATTCCCATCTGATTCCTTTTGGTACGCCCGAAAGTGGGATTTATGCTGAAAACATTCAAATTTCCTCAGGAAGTACGCGCTTTAATCTGGTGTATGAGGGGACTGATTTGGGTGAGTTTCTCCTTCCCATGCTTGGTCAACACAACATCTTCAATGCCTTGGCGGCTCTTGCCCTTTGTTTGAAATTAGGAGCTTCTGTTCAAAATTTGCAGAGCGGACTTGCAAATTTCAAGGGTGTACTTCGCCGAATGCAACCGTTGGTAAACAAACCCGAGATTGTGTATTACGACGATTATGCACACCACCCAACTGAAATTGATGCTGCTGTTGCGGCGCTTCGGGAAGCCTTCCCGAACCGACGTATTCTAGGCTTGTTTCAACCCCACTTGTTCTCTCGTACCCGCGATTTTTGGTCTGGATTCCAAACTAGCCTGCAGCAGGTTGATGAATTAATTCTGATGGACATCTACCCAGCCAGAGAATTACCCATTTCAGGCATTAACAGCGAGGAACTCAGCCGTGGAATGACTCAAATACCCGTACAGCTTGCCAACCACGATACCTTATTGCCTTTAGTAAAACAAACCGTAAAATCAGGGGATGTAGTACTTTCTATCGGAGCAGGAGATATTGACCGGCATTGTTCCTTCATTGCAAACCATTTAAATACCCTTTTCCCATGAAGAAGTGGCTTAAATGGATTCGATTTGCATTGGGATTGGCTTCCATGGGATTCCTGTTGGGCCTGGCTCAAACTCAGCCCAACAGGCATAAAACAACAGCCGTGGTTGAATGGAGCGATAACGATACCCTAGAGCTGATTGATTATCAAACGGTACAGGCATTAACAGCAGAGTTTATTTCCAATCCCAATGCTTGGCCCCGAATTGATTCTATTGAAGACCGCTTATCCCGATTTCCTTCCATTGAAGGTGCACAGGCTTCGGTAGGAATAAATGGCATGGTCCGCATTCGAATAAACCAACGTGACCCACTTCTGCGCCTTATTGATTCCTTAGGACACCAACAGTACTTAGATAAGCAAAAGCAACTTTTCCCGGCTCTGGTTGGAATTCCCGCTCAACTCCCTGTTGTTACCGGGCTGCCATTGTTGCCCAAGCTACCCCAAGACTCTACAACCATGGCTGATTTAATGGCTCTGGCAACGGCACTCTATGCCGATCCATTCTGGTGGAACTTTACCGATCAAGTGGCAATAACCCCCCAGGTTGGTTTTGTGATTAGTCCAAAATTGGGCAACCACCAAATTATTTTAGGCTCCGCCAATGAACTTATTGGCAAGCTAAATAAGCTCCGTATTTTTTATCGGCATGGCCTTCAGCCTTCCGATTGGAACACCTATTCCGTAATAGATGCCCGGTTTAAAGGTCAAATCGTATGTCAACCTCTACGGGTACAACCCGAAAAGGTCGATACCCTTATCAACCCTGATTCCACACACACTTTATCCAATACACTTTAAATTATTCACTATGAGTGCCAAAAAAACAACCCCATCTACTGAACGTCTAACTGTCGGACTGGACATCGGAACAACAAAAATTGTGATGATGATTGGCAAGCTGAATGAACACGGCAAAATTGAAATCGTTGGCTCAGGTACGGCTCCATCTACTGGCGTACAGCGCGGCATGGTTACCAACATAGTTCATACAGTTCAGGCCATAAAACGAGCAAAGGAAATGGCGGAAGATGAGGCTCAAGTTGAAATTGAACAAGTTATTGTTGGCATTGCAGGACAGCACATCCGTAGCTATCACAATACCAGTGTTAAAATGCGGGGTCAAGATGCTGATATCATTACTGAATCTGATATTCATGACCTTACGGAACAAATGCAAAAAATGGCTTTGGCTCCCGGTGAAAGCATCATCGATGTAATCCCCCAGAATTTCGTGGTAGATGATTTACCTGAAATAAAAGATCCCATAGGTATGCAAGGTGCTCGCATCGAAGGGAATTATCACATTATTACCGGACAGATTAATCCCGCAAAAAACATTTACCGGTGTGTGGAGGAAAGCGGAATGAAGGTCCTTGACCTCGTCCTTGAACCTCTGGCTTCTTCAGAATCGGTACTTACTGAGGAAGAAAAAGAAGCGGGAGTTGCTTTGGTGGATATTGGCGGCGGTACTACCGATATTGCAATTTTTCAAGATGGCATCATCCGTCACACTGCTGTAATTCCTTTCGGAGGGAATATCATTACCCGCGATATTATGACCGGGTGTCAATTGCTTCAACGCTATGCTGAAATTCTAAAAATCAAACACGGCTATGCAATTCCTTCTCAAGAAATGATGAACCGGGCAATCACAATCCCAGGTGTTCAGGGCGGCGCTTCCAAGTCCATTAGTGTTTTCAATTTGGCCAACATCATTAAGGCTAGAATGGAAGAAATTCTGGAGTGCGTGCATGCTGAAATTCGCAACAGCGGATTTGCCCATCACTTAGGAGCTGGAATAGTACTTACTGGCGGTGGCTCACAGCTACGCCACATCCGCCAGCTTACCTCCTATGTAACCGGCATCGATGCCCGCATCGGTTTGCCAAACAGCCACGTCAGCGGAGCTTCCGACGACGTGCTTGCACATCCTAAATATGCTACTTCGGTGGGCCTCATGATGATGGGATTTCGAAAAAAATACCAGGCCACAGCCAACGCCCCAAAGCAACAAAAGGAATCGGTGTCTCCAAAATCACATTTCTTGGACATCATCAAAAAACAATTAAACTCCATTCTTGACGACCCGAACGATACAATCAATTAATCTATACTACAATCAATAATCCTCAACCCTAAAAACCATGAGTACGAACCTAACCAATCCAGAAGATATGTTTTCTTTCGAAATGCCCCGCAAAGACAATGCCTCCATCATCAAAGTTATTGGTGTGGGCGGCGGCGGATCAAATGCTGTAAACCACATGTTCCGTCAAGGAATCACGGGTGTGGATTTTATGGTCTGCAACACCGATCACCAGGCTCTCAATACCAGTCCTGTTCCAATTAAAATTCCCCTAGGCCAAAATTTAACCGAAGGAAGGGGTGCTGGGTCTATTCCTGAAATTGGGCGGAAAGCCGCCATTGAAAGCATCGACGATATTCGTCAACATTTGTCCGACAACACCAAAATGGTATTTATCACTGCGGGGCTGGGCGGCGGAACAGGTACAGGAGCCGCTCCGGTCATTGCTAAATTGGCCAAAGAAATGGGCATCCTCACGGTTGGAATTGTAACCATTCCCTTTCAATTCGAAGGTAAAAAGCGGGGTATGCACGCCACGGCTGGTTTGGAAGAAATCCGCAACAGCGTAGATACCCTTCTGATTATTTCCAACGATCGCCTCCGCGAAATCTACGGAAATCTATCTCTCACCAATGCCTTTGGAAAGGCCGACGATATTCTAACCACGGCGGCAAAAGGCATCGCTGAAATTATTACCGTGCCTGGCTACATTAACGTAGACTTCGAAGACGTTAAAACGGTAATGACCAACGGCGGAGCCGCCATTATGGGCGCCGCCATCACCGAAGGTGAAAACCGTGCAACATTGGCCGCAGAACAAGTGTTGAACTCTCCACTGCTCGATGATTCAGATATCAACGGAGCCAAACATATTCTCCTTTACATTTCCTACGGAGAAAATGAACTCACCATGGACGAGGTAACCGAAATCAACGAATATGTTCAGGAAAAGGCCGGCATGAATGCAAATATGATTTGGGGAACCGGTCAAGATGATGCATTGGGTCAGGCCATTCGAGTTACCCTCATCGCTACTGGATTCAATAAAGATGAGTCCGCGGCAACAGAACAGGTTACCGTTCAATTGGATACCACCAACGATTCCCTGAAGACAGAGGACGCCTTCGAGATGTCTCCGCTAGAAGCCTTGGAGCCTCAAATTGAAGCCTCAGAAACTGGCGATTCAAATCCGATTACGGTTGATTTGCTTGGCGATGAAAGCCCCCGCGAATTGAATACCAGCGAATATACCCTGTATCAACGCGAAGATAGCGAGGAACTTCCCGCACAGCCTCAAACGCGTGCTGAAGTCCCTACACCGACCAGCATTTCTTCCATGGGCCAGCGCAGGGAATTGCTCGAAAACATCACGGCTCGCCTCCAAAATCCCGCTCGAATCGCTGAATTGGAGCAAAGCCCCGCTTATTTGCGTAAAAAGGTAGAACTGGAACTGACGCCAACCATGGACGATCGCGTAGCTTCAAAGTCAACTCTATCAATGGAAGGCGGCGAAATTCGCCTAAGAGACAACAATTCCTTCCTGCACGATAGCGTTGATTAATTCCGGGCTTTGTTGATGTTCTTGGGGGCGGGTTACGGGCTTTCGCGGGTAGTCCGCAGGCACAGGCCTCGGCTCCAGCGGCTTTACGCGGGCTCCCAAGGTCGCCTGCGCAGCACGCGGAGCCGCGCCCTCTGCCTTTACGGGCTACGCCTGCTCAATCCCGCCCGCAGCCACCTCAAAACCAATACCACCCTACAAATCCTTTCCTCGGGTTTAGTTCCTAACTTTGAACTATGAGCATCTGGTTTACGATTTATTCCCTCAACGACATCAATGCCTTGTGCAATAATACCCTCATGGATCATTTGCAAATGGAAGTGATTGAAGTGGGAGACAATTTTATTAAAGGGAAAATGCCCGTTGAACATTTCACCGTGCAGCCGGCCAGGTTGCTTCACGGCGGAGCCACTGCCGCTTTGGCTGAATCGCTCGGAAGCATTGCTGCCTACATGACTGTAAATCCACAAACCCATGCATGCCTTGGAGTTAATCTTGACATTACGCACATCAAGGCTATACCCGAAGGTCGAGGCCCTGTATTCGGCACGGCAAGGCCGGCAAAACTTGGAAATACACTTCAAGTTTGGAACATTACCATGGAAACATCCTCAGGCCAAATTGTGGCTGAATCAAGACTCACCCTGTTCGTACGCGCATTAAAGTCGGCATGAATCAAATCCCAATACTTGCCACCCGAGGCTGGAATAATTATGAATTAATCGATTCAGGCGGGTTTGAAAAGCTGGAACGATTTGGCAACATAATCACTATCCGTCCTGAACCTCAAGCCATTTGGGAGAAAGATCTATCCAATTCCGATTGGGAAAAAAGAGCCCATATCCGATTTGTAGGCAGCAGCCCCCGAGATGGGAAATGGATGGAATTAAAGCCATGCCCTGAACGGTGGACACTGGAATATGAATTGAATTCCCAAAAAATCCTCACATTTCAGCTGGCTCGAACCAAATTCAAGCACATCGGTTTGTTCCCGGAACAATCGGTAAATTGGGAACGCCTGTTTCAGGCCCTGTCGGCCATGAAATCACCAGAAAAATCCGTATTAAATGCCTTCGCCTACACCGGTGGCGCAAGTCTGGCTGGCCGAGCTGCCGGCGCCTCGGTAACCCATGTTGATTCCATAAAACAGGTGGTCAGTTGGGCGGCTAGCAATCTGGCACTTTCCAAAATGGACGGAATACGCTGGATGGTCGAAGACGCCCCAACCTTTTTAAACCGCGAATTGCGTCGGGGTAAATCCTACAACGCCATCGTTCTAGATCCCCCCGCATTTGGGCACGGACCCAACGGTGAATCCTGGATTTTAGAAAAACAAATCTACGATTTGGTTGACACCGCCATTCAATTGCTGAATCCAACCGAAGCAATCCTCATTGTCAATACCTATTCGCTCGGCTTTTCTTCAATTCTTGTTTACAATGTGTTGAAGCAGTTGGCACTTCCCTCAGATTTAATAGAATCTGCAGAATTATGCCTTGAAGATGGGTTTGGGAAACGACTACCCTTGGGTGTCGTAACTACCCTGAAACGGGGTTTTTAAAAAATGGGAGGACAATGGGATTCGAACCCACGACCTTCAGAACCACAATCTGACGTTCTAACCGACTGAACTATGCCCTCCATGTCAAAGAATCCCTAATGGGATGCAAATATAGCAATTCTACTCATATTTCTTTTTTCCTAGCATCAGATAGCAATAAAAGATGAAGGACATCTAACCTAAGCGTTTGATTTCATTGAATGTTCATCTCGAGCTTGGATTGTTCTTGCGTTAGGACGTTCCTTTTCGGTGATTTTTATCTCCAATCCGCCCTAAAATACAGGTATCTTTGACCTATGGAATTTCATTTAACCATTGCGGGAATGAGCTGTACCGCATGCTCTGCTGCTGTTGAATCTGCATTGAGGAAAACACCGGGAATAAACGAAGCACAGGTTTCATATACCTTGGCAGAAGCTAAAATTCAAGTGGATTCGCCCCAAGTGGCTCAGTTGGCCATTGAGGCGATTAAGAAGGCGGGTTATTCAGCCTCTCTTTCACCATCAGAGCAACATGCTCCAAGCCCAGCTTGGCCCGTTCTCCTTGCTCTGGGGTTTACCCTGCCCGTGTTTATCAGTGGGATGTTTTTTCATTCCCACCCATTAACCCCTTATTTTGGTCTGCTTTTTAGTACTCCGGTTCTTTGGCTGGGTCGTTCTTTTTTTCAACGCGGTTTCCTTCAAATCCGCAAGGGGAAGCCGGCAATGGATACCTTGGTTGGCATCAGCACTGGTGTTTCTTATTTCTACAGCATAACTGCCCTTGCCTTGGGTCACACAGATTCCTTGTTTTTTGAAGCTGCTGCCATGGTTATTTCATTTGTTATGCTAGGAAAATGGCTAGAGGAAAAGGCCAGGTATAAAACCTTAGCTGGCATTAGATCCTTAATCCAACTTATGCCGTCAAGAGCAAGACTTTACCCCGATGCCAACTGGGTTGAACTTGCTCAACTTAAGAAGTTGGATTTGATTATGGTTGCCACTGGCGATGAAATACCTGCGGATGCGCAGGTGGAATCCGGACAAATGGAGGTGGATACCTCTTGGCTAAGTGGAGAGTCATTGCCAATACTAGCCCGCTCTGGAGATGTGGTTTTTGCAGGAAGCAGCGTGGTAAGTGGACATGCCGTTTTGCGAATTACTGCCATCGGCGATTCGTCTAGACTTGGACAAACCTTGGCACAGGTTAAAAAGGCCTTGGTTACGAATTTGCCCATGCAACGGTTGGCCGATGCCGTATCAGCAAAGTTTGTGCTCTTCATTATCGCATTTGCCTTAGGGAGTGCTGGACTATGGTTGTTTCTTGCCCCTGAAACCCCAGCTATTTTTGCGCTACAGGTCGGTCTCACCGTTTTAGCCGTGGCTTGTCCTTGTGCGCTTGGGCTTGCCGTTCCTACGGTAATTTCTGTAGCCTTGGGCAAAGCAGCTCAAAAGGGGATTTTCTTCCAACGGCCAGAGGCCTTGGAGTCTTTGGCGCAGGTGCGGCGCATTTTTATGGATAAAACCGGAACCTTGACCGAAGGGAAGCCTAAGGTTGTATGGACCAATGCTGTACCTCAAGAACATGCTGCAGTGGTTTGGGAGCTGGCTTCTATATCTCAGCATCCGCTTTCCAAATCGCTTGCCAATTGGGCCAAACAACGTAAGCCTAATTTGCCTTATTCCTCAATTTCTCAGATCACTGAGGTTCCGGGTTTTGGTTTGGAAGGAATATGGGACGGAAAAGAAATCCGGCTTGGTGCTCCCAATTGGGCCGGTCCTTGGCCAACAGAAATTGCAATGGATGCCAGTCCCGTTATTCTTGGAAATGGACAGGCTACATATGCAGCCTTTTTACTTCAGGATGCCCCAAGGGCGAATGTACTGGCCATAATGAAGCAGTTGATTCATTTGAGATTAATTCCCATCGTGTTGACGGGCGACCGAACCCTGTCTTCTGCTGTTCGCGACGTTTTGCCGCAGCAGGTTCAAGTTCATTTAAGTCAACAACCCGAAGATAAGATACGTGCCATTGAACGGGCAAAATCAGAGGGAGAAATTGTTCTAATGGTGGGCGATGGAATCAATGATGCTCCGGCTCTTGCGCATGCAAACATTGGAATTTCGATGGGGGAAGGCAGTTACCTGGCACGACAGTGCAGCCACATTAATTTAGGCGATTCCAATTTGGATTTGTTGCCGGAAGCCATACGAATTTCAAAACAGGCAGTTCGCCTCATGCGCCAAAATATGCTTTGGGCTCTTTCCTATAATTTGGTGGCTCTTCCCCTGGCAGCTGGTGTTTTATTTCCGTTTACAGGACATTTATTTAATCCTATGTGGGCAGGAATGGCCATGGCGGCCAGTTCTGTTTTTGTTGTTCTGAATAGCCTTCGTTTATCTTTTTCGTAAGTCTGGAAAGTCAGCATCTTCTCCTTTTGCTCGCTCCTCCGGACTTTTATATTTGAAAAACAGATTAATCCAAATTGATCTGGAAAGGCGAAATACAATGGGAAAGCTGAGCAATAAGCTGCCTCCAATCGCTGAGAAGTAAATCCATTCCTCCTCCCAGCTAAAAAAGGGGAGTAATACTACGAATACGGCAATGGCTATGGCGGTGGTCAGGGCATAACTCACATAACTCGCCCCAAAATAGAATCCCGGTTCGGGCTGATAATTGAAGCCACACGCGGAACAGGAAGAATGCATTTTCAAGGCCGAAGTTGGCTTGAACAGATTGTTGCTATGGAATATGGGGCCCTCATGGCAACGCGGACACCGCATGTGGAAAATGGAGTACATTTTTTGGCCCTTCTGAAACATGGGTTAAAGATAAAAGGGATTTCTAAGCAATTGGGTGATATGCATCACCTCAATACATTTGTTTTGAGGTGGTATTGGTTTTGTGCGGCAGGGATTGAACAAGGTAGCCCGCAAAGATGCCGGCGGGAGCTACCCTAGGGCGAGGAGGCGACGTGAGGAGCCACCGCAGCCCAAGGGTAGCCCGTCCGGCAGCTGCGGACTACCTGTGAAAGCCCGGCAGCCGCCCCGAAGAAAATGGCCATTTAAATTTAGGGGAGGAGCAAAAAAAAACCGCGCCTAAGCGCGGTTCAGAATTTAATTGTTTCGTTTATCCGGTTTGGCATATTGAGAACCGCCACGGTGCACATAGCGGTTGTGTTTCGCAATGCCCATTGGAGGACCAATTCGATCCATGGCACAACGGAAACCAATCCATTCAGTAGAAGCTTGTTCGTCCAAATGACGGCGAGTGCCAGGAACCATCCAGTAGGCCGGATCTTTCCATGAACCACCTTTAATAACCCGAGACTGATTGTTAATTAAAGTGGTAGCACTGTAGTCGTACATGGCATGTGTTCCAGAAACCGAATCGGCGTAGCTGGCATCGTTGAAGTACAATGAAGAAACAACGTCTCCATCTTCATAATCCAAATAGTTGGCTCGCTTGTAGTTGCGGCGCATAGCGGCATCATCTTTGGTTACATCTACATACTGAATGCGACCTAAAGAATCTTTTTCCGCCAAAAAGCCTTCATCATCCAACAATTTCTTTTTGAAAACGTTACCGCGGAATGGGCGGAACTCATCAAAATCCATTAAAGAAAGCGGGCGATATACATCCATAACCCATTCTGAAACGTTGCCGGCCATATTATATAAGCCAAAGTCATTGGGCCAGTAAGCATATACAGGAACGGTGGCATCTCCCATATCGTTCAGACGACCTGCACTTCCCATGTAGTCTCCACGGCCACGACGAAAGTTCGCCAAGAAGTCTCCTTTGAATTTCTCATTCGGATTTCTGGAAATATGACCACTCCAGGGGTACAGCCTTTTCTCTTTAATGATTTCGCGGTCGGTGGAAGGATCTGTGTTTCCTACTAAAGCCAATGCAGCATACTCCCATTCTGCCTCGGTTGGAAGTCGGAATTTAGGAAGAAGCAAACCATCTTCAATACGCACTTTACGTTGTTCTCCGGTAAAAATATTTACAGGTTGGAATTTCTTTTTATTGTTCAAACCAAGTTCATATTGACCAGCCAGATAGGCTTCAGTGTTGAAGTTTTCTTCTGCCAATTGCTCTTGAGGATGCCAAACCATGATTTTTTCCCGAACCATGATCATTTCATTGGTTCGGTCGGTACGCCAGGCGCAAAAATCATTGGCTTGAATCCAGCTTACTCCTACAACAGGGTAGTAATTGTAGGCAGGATGCCGTAAATAGTTGTCGACATAATTGTCAAAAAAGCCCATTTTAGATCTCCAAACCAGGGTGTCGGGCAATGCCTTTGTCAACACCTCAGGGTAATCTTCTCCAAAAACCCGCTTTACCCATTCCAAATATTCCCGGTAGGCAACATTGGAAACTTCAGCCTCGTCCATATAGAAGGAAGAAACTGTTACTCTGCGCGGTTGATTGTCATGTTCAAACAGAACGTCTTGTTCTACTTGACCCATTACGAAGGTGCCTCCCTCAATAAGTACAAGACCAGGACCTGTTTCTTGTTCAATGTACGGCGGAACCTCAAAGCCACCATTGCGGGCATCGTTGTATGCCCATCCTGTGGTAGATGAAATTTGTTGGTCTTTGCAAGATGCAAAAGCCGCAACAAGTGCGGCTAACATTCCAACTTGAGTTATTTTTTTCATGCCTAGGCAGTTTAAAGCGAATACAAAGGGATAACGAAAGTACAAAAGATTATTGTATGTCCAAGTTTAGAAAGAAGGACAGCGAACAGTTCGGAATCGACGCATAGGTTGTCGGCATGGAATTTTTAAGCCCAACGAAATTTCATGCGAGCCTGCAGTCCGGTTGGTTAGTCTTGAAATGGTTACATCATAGGAATACCCAATTCTCCAGGTGTCGCGTTGTAAGCCAAACAGTGCAATAAAGGAATCGTTATTGCGGTACCAAATTCCACCTACAATAGGTCCTTTTCCGGCATACAAACCAATGTTTAATTGATAAAAGGATTGCTGCAACATAAAAAGAACGTTGGGAGAAATGAACAAATCACCGGAATACTTACGGCGCTTGCCCAAGGGAATCATGGCTCCAAAATGAGTAGTTAACTTAAAGGGTAGTGCACTTGCACCCAAAAAACCCTCATTTGGCTGAGTAATATGATGAATGGCGGCGCCACCATAAAATATTTGATTGTACAAGACGGCCCCTGCGGCAAAATCAATCATCACCTTCTCGTCGTTATCAAAAACCTCTTGAGTAGCATAAATAAATCCGTAGCGGTCATCAATTTGGTCCCCAAAGGTCAGTTTACCTACATCTAAGCTGCGTTGCAAAATACCCACTTCCGCCGCCAAGCGCAGGCTGGCCTTGCGTGACAATTTGATTAAATACGAATATGAAACGGCAAAATTGTGCGAGGTAATGGTATTCGTTCCGGCTTCATCCCGCATCATGCGGATGCCAATCCCACCTTGCAAGGCATCAAAATGCTGATCGTAAGAAACAGCATATGTTCTATAATTTCCAGAAATACCGGTCCACTGAAAACGGCTGTTCATGGAAATTCTAGGGCAACGGACAGAGCCGGCAAAAGCGGGGTTCAAATATATTTGGTTGGCATAAAACTGAGTAAATTGAGGGTCTTGGGCCTCTGCCGTAACCACTGCTAACCCACCGGCCAACACCAAAAATATCTTCTTTAAAATGTTATTTACCATAACCGAAGAATGGACATATGAAGTTCAAAGATAAGAAACGGGAGTAAAGTTAGAACATATTTTAACATTTTGATGTTGAAAATGCAGAAGGCTCTCGGTCAAAACCCAAAGTCGAGGTGTTTGCATATCCTAAAATTTAATTCATTTCTAACCCATGAGGTATACGAAAATCGATTGTGCCGCGTTATTGGCTCGATCTTGCATCAGATTTCTCCTTTAAAGTTACGATTTAATTTTAAAAATTCAAGTCTTTCCATGCCTGCGTTCAGATTTTCTTGTTGGATTTGTACCTGTGCCCTCCAACATGTACCTTTACATTCTATGAGGTTGTTCGTTTTTGGAATTGTTTTTTTTCTTGGTTTAACTGCATCGGCTCAGCCCAATCCAATTCGTGTTTCTCTTGATTTGAAAGAGCGGGTGCAAGCCGACTCGAAGGATGAGACCATAGAATTGATGGGCTTAAATGCATTTCCCGATTCCAAGCGACCTTCGTGGTCCCTTGTATTTGAACGCGGTCAGGCCCTGATGTCGTACTCCGTTCGGCCCATTTCATTCGATACACTTAGAACGAATGCGCAGGTGCTGGCAGATCTGCCACTTTTAAGTCATGAAATTCGCACCAAGGCCTTGCGGTATTCTGTTCGTGGAGAACAATTCCTGCGTTTGATTGGCGACGCGCTTTTTAAAGATACGGATGGCCACATCCTTTTAATTAAAGAGGTAGAACTCGCCCCTCAACCCATTATCTCATCAGAAAGTGCTACCAAATCGTTTTCATTTCCCCTCAGTTCTTCGGTCCTTAATTCGGGAACTTGGTTTAAATTGGGAATGGTTTCGGAAGGGGTACACCGCTTAGATTACAATCAGTTGTTGCAATGGAATGCCATTAGCGGCCCCATATCATCCAATCAATTGGGTATGGTGGGGAACGGCGGCTACCGATTGGCGGAAGATTTAAATGCCCCACGTCCAGATGACCTTCAACCCATTCCTTTGCAGATTGAAGACGGCGGAGACGGTCAATTTGGCCCAGGAGACTTTCTCCTGTTTTACACGCATGGATTAAAACGCTGGGTTTGGAACGGTCAGCAATACGAGCATGACAATAATATGTATTCCGATACTGTCTATGCTTTTTTTAGTCCCAATCAGCCGGGGCCCCGACTTCAAAATCAAACCATGCCACAGGGGTTGCCTGAGTATATCACCAACAAGGGAGACTTTTTCCAATGGGTAGAAGAAGAAAAGCAAAACCTCATTAAATCAGGCCGAAAGTGGTTTGGCGATGTGTTTAGCTTTACCAATACCTATTCGTATTCATTTTCCTTAGGTAACTGGACGCCGGGAGATTCCGTTTCCCTTCGAATAGCTACCGCTGCCCGATGTGTCAGTTGCTCTTCTGTGTTTTCGTTTTCAGCCAATGGAATTTCTGTGGGCAGTGCCACTTTGGGTCAGGTTTCCAGCAATTACGCCGGCAACTACATCACTGAAAATACATTTTCAACCCGATTTCCCGTAAATTCCAGCACGCTGTCTGTTCAGGTTTCTCGAACCAGCCCCCAATCCGGTTCTGAAGATCAACGCGCCTGGTTGGATTATGTTACCGTCCATTACCGACCAACGCTTCAGTTTAGCGGGCAACCCTTCGTTTTTCAAGATCATAAGGCAGCGGGATTGGCCGAATTTCGAATCTTAAATCCAAGCTTACCTATGCAAATGTGGCGGGTCGATGACATGGCCAACCCCCTAAACCTTAAAACGGCATCTGCTAGCGGTTTTGATTACGTTCGCCTTGAAAATGCAGAAGGAGCTAAGTTGGTTGTGTTTGGAGCACCCAATACCCTTCCATCGCCTTCCTTCTTCGGACAGGTCCCCAATCAAAATATCCATGCCCTGGTCGCTTTAGACCCTGTCCCAGATTTGGTGGTAATTACGCATCCTTCTCTTGTGCAACCGGCCACAGAACTTGCCGAAATGCACCAAGTGCAAGACGGAATGGTGGTGCACTTGGTTACAACAGAACAGATTTTCAACGAGTATTCCAGCGGCGGCCAGGATATTTCCGCTCTTCGGGATTATGTTCGCAGCTATTTCCAATTTAGGGGCGATTCCATTGGTCCTCGATATGTTATGCTTTACGGTTCTGGCAGCTTCGACTATCTACCCCATCGAAACCGGCTTTCGGCCCCCAATCACAATTTGGTGCCCTCGTTTCAAACTTGGGATTCGCGCAGCCGAAGCGGCGGTTCTCACCCCTCTGATTTTTTCTATGCGGCATTCAGCCCGAACACCAGCAGCGACGGTGTGGTGAACAGCAGTACGCCCATTTGGCTTGGCATAGGTCGCGTGTTAGCTACCACTGCAGAAGAAGGATTTGCTTACAATCGAAAAGTTCAGCATTATCAAGAAAGCAGCGATTGCTTCGGAGATTGGCGCAACACTGTAACGCTGTTCTCTGACGATATGGAAGCCGCGTGGGAAAGCAGCTTTATTACCGACAACGAATGGATTTACCAATGGCTGAAAACCAATCAGCCCGTTTGGAATGTTGATAAGGTTTACATTGATGCGTTTCAACAAAATACCACAGCTGGGCAGAGGTATCCGGAAGCCAACGATTACTTGAATCGGCGAATAAATAAAGGCACCTTGTTTTTAAATTACATTGGCCATGGTGGCGAATCCGGACTTACCGCAGAACGAGTACTGCAAATCGATGACATTGAAAAATGGACAAACTCCAATCAGTCTTCGATTTTCTCCACAGCAACCTGCACCTTCACCCGGTTTGATGACCCAACCTTTGAATCGGCCGGAGTGCGCGTTCTGCAACGAGAAGATAAAGGAGCAGTAGCCTTATTGAGTACAGTTCGAGCCATTCCGGTGGTTCCAACTTACCTTAAAAAATGGACTCAGGTCACCTTCGGAGGGTTTGATGCTTCTGATACACGCTTGGGAGATATCCTGTTTGAATCTAGAAAATGCATTCCCAGTTGCGACGGTGGAGAAAACAATATTTTACTTTTTGGCGACCCTGCCTTGCGTCCCGCTTATCCTAGGTATTTGGTGCTGACAGATAGCATAAATGGACAGGCCATTCAAAATGAATCTTTTGATGATACCCTAAAGGCAACAGATGTGGTTCGGATCAGTGGCCGAATCGCCACCCGCGATAGCATACTAATGGACTCCTTCAATGGGATTATCTCGGTCACGGTGTACGATAAACCCCAGCAACTTCAAACCCTTAAAAACGATGCTGAAGGGATGAACTTTGATTTTGAAATCCAAAATTCGGTGGTTTTCCGGGGCCAAGCTAGCGTTCAAAACGGTCAATGGAGCATACAGTTTAAGGTGCCGCTGGATATCAATTACTTGGTAGGCGAAGGAAAATTCAGCTATTACGCACACAACGGAAACGTGGACGCTCATGGCTACCAAGCCAATATTAAAATTGGTGGTGCCTCCGGAAACTGTGAAAACGATGGACAAGGCCCAGAAGTTACCTTATTCATGAACGACTCCCTGTTTGTGAATTTAGGAATTACCCATGCTTCGCCCACATTTTACGCAGAAGTAAACGACGCAAGCGGCATCAATACGGCCAATGGAGGCATTGGCCATGAAATTCAACTGAGCATTACGGGCCCTGTGAATCAAACATTTTACCTCAATGATTATTATGAGGCGGCCATCAACAGCTACCAATCCGGCTCAATCCGCTTCCAATTGAAAGACCTGCCCGAGGGCTTTTATACGGCCGAATTGTTGGTCTGGGACGGCTGCAATCAAGCCACTCGAACAACATTGAATTTTACGGTAGTCGGAACGCAACCCAATCTGATTCGCGCAGAAGCTTGGCCAAATCCATTTGATAATCAAACGGCGTTAACGTTCCAACACAATTTAGCCGGAAAAGAACTAAAAGCCCATGTCCGCCTCACCGATGTGAGTGGAAGTTTGGTCAGAGAATTCAATTGGAACGGCAACTCAACAGGTTTCCAAGGTATCAATTTAACTTGGGATGGCACAAACAGCAGCGGCTCAAAAGTCAGTCCGGGCATGTATATTTTTTCGGTACAGCTGTCAGACGAGTTCGGTCAGGCTGCCTATGGCTATGGCCGAGTTATTTATGCCGGACGCCCATAACCCATATTAACTGAAACTGACCTATATTTGCACAGCAGGAATTACATTTAGCATGCACACAATTTTCAAACATACTGCGCTTGCCCTACTTTGTGTTGGAGCAGCTACTTCTACAAGCCGCGCTCAAGACAGCGAGCCTACACGGGTTGTAACAACCTCCGTTCCTTTCCTGGTCATCGGCCCCGACGCTAGAGCCGGAGGAATGGCCGATCAAGGTGTTTCCACCTCTGCCGATGCCAATTCACTGCATTGGAACGTGGCTAAACTTGCCTTTGTTGATAAACCCATGGGAATGTCGGTATCTTACACACCCTGGCTGCGAAATTTAGTTCCGGATATCAATTTGGCCTACGTAGGGTTTTATGGAAAAATCAACGACCGCTTTACCGTTGGTGCCTCGCTGCGCTACTTTAATATGGGCGATATTAACTTTACGGATGAAGTCGGCATGTTTATGGGGACGTTTACTCCCAATGAATTGGCCATCGATGCCGGAGGTTCTCTGCTTTTGTCTGAGTATTGGAGCATGGGCATTAGCTTTAAATTTATCAGTTCTAACCTTACGCTGGGGCAGCAAGTCAACGGTCAACCCACACAGCCCGGTTTGGCCGGTGCAGGTGATTTGGGTTTTTATTTTCAAAAACCCGGTCGTAAAATTGCCGGATTTCCCGTCATGTATCGCTTCGGAACCGCTATCCAAAATATCGGGTCAAAAATTGATTATGGCAGTGCCCGTGGTCCGGAATGGATTCCTGTGAATTTCCGATTGGGTGGTGGAGCTGAACTTAAAATTGACGACTACAATCGAATTGCCTTGAATTTGGAAGTCAGCAAGTTGCTTGTTCCAACTCCGCCAGAAACCAACATTACTGGCGATACCATCATTGCGGGACAAGACCGCGATCGCCCTGTCCTCACAGGTATGTTTACTTCGCTGGCCGATGCGCCCGGTACCGGAGTATATGGTAGCGTGTTTGCCGAAGAAATGGACGAGTTTGTTTGGAGCATTGCTGCAGAATATTGGTACGGAAATGTCCTTGCCATCCGTTCAGGGTTCTTCTATGAATCGCCCCGCAAAGGCAACCGGCAATATGTAACCTTAGGCGCCGGTTTGCGCTACAAAGTCTTCGGTCTAGATTTCGCGTACGTATTGCCCGTCGGCGGTCGCACAAATCCCCTTTCCAACACGCTACGCTTCACCCTAAGCTTTGATTTCGCAAAGGGTTTCGGAAAAAATTAAGAGTAAATCGTACCGTCAATTCTCCTCAAAAAGTGTTCTTTTTGGGCGGTTACGGGCTTTCAGCAGTAGTCCTCGCCAAAAGCAGGGTATGCAGCGTCCTATGTTAGGCTCCTAAAGTCGCCTACATAGGCCAGCGCATACCGCTGCTTTTCGCTGTGGGCTACTTGCTTCAATCCCTACCGCGGGCCATATCGATTCCAAATTGGTATTCAATTTTGAACATTGCTGCTCATGTTTCTTGCAGCGGAATCGGCCTTCAAATCTCCTCCCATTTAAAAAAATATGGCCTTTCCCCTTGAAACTTTGAAAATCCTCGCGTAAATTCGTAGTTCATCGATG
>JAQCBQ010000146.1 GCA_027621385.1 Bacteroidota bacterium
ACGGGCCGTACGGGGGCACGGGGATTGTAGGACGGACAATTGTCCGTCCGTACGGGGGCACGGAGATTTAAAATGGGCCGTACGGGGGCGAGGGGCTAGCGGAAGAATAAGCGCCGGAAGCGGTAGAATTCCTTTTCGCTTACTTCGATGTTTCCTGAGCCATCGCCAAAATTGATAAAGCCGTACGCGTCTGAAGTTTCGAGTTCTTCCAAATCATACTTTTTCAAGGTGACCACAAGCCTGCTGATCAGGGCGGCCCGCTCGCTGGCTGAAACAACCTCTGAACGTTCTTCTGCTGTTTTGAAAATCCGGATGTTGTTATCAATAATTCGCTTTTTGGAGGGGTCGAGACTTTGATTATCCTGCGCATTTTTTGCTTTAAGTTCTTCCTGCGCTTGGCGGGCTGCTTCGGCTTTTCTTAATTGTTCTTCGCGCAAATCCAATTCCCGTTTTTGTTGGGCGGCCTTTGCTATCGAATCTTGGCGAGCCTGAGCTCTCAAAGCCAATACCCGTCGTTGTTCCTCTTCTTTCCGTTTCTGTTCAATTCTTGCTTGCATTAAGGAATCTTGGCGTGCCTTTTCGGCCTTTTCTTCTTGAGCTTGTTGGGCTTCAATTCGTCGAAGTTCCTCTCGCTTTGCTTGATCAATTGAATCTTGTCGGGCCTTGGCCAAAACTTGAAGGCGTTTTTTTTCAGCGGCGATTTGCTTTGCCTGTTCGGCCTGAGCCTTCAAAATAGAGTCGCGTTCTTGGGCGGCCTGTTGCTCATGGAGCCGTTGTCTTTCACGTTCTGCAATAGCCTGTTGCTCTTTAGCAAGCGCGATAGAGTCTTGTTTTAATTTTCGCTGTTGGGCGGCGATGGCTTCTTGATTCAGTTTGTTTTGAAGCAAAGCGTGTGCTGTAGAATCTTGAATGGCTCTCTGGCGTTGTTCTTCAAGCCTTAGTTGTTCTTCTTTTCTTTTTTGAGCCAAATTCTCAGCGGCTTTGACTTGAGCGAGTGAGTCTTGCCTAGCTCTTTCCATGTTTTCTCGAATGCGTTTTTCTTCCGCCTTTGCGGCGATCAAGGCATTGATTCGAGCCTGTTCTTGGATTCTGGCGTTGTCTACTGAATCTTTAATTCGTTGCACCTCCAATCTGGCCTTTTCTAATTTTTCTTCCTGGGCCGCCGCAACTGCGTTCAGGGAATCCTGTTGTTTCCGTCTTTTTTCCTCGATGGCTTTCAGATTTGCAGCTTGGATGGAATCCAGCCGTTGCTTTTCCCGTTTCTCCTCTTGTTCTCGTTGTCGAGCTACCTCGGCCAGTTCGGCATCGCGCTTAGCTTGTTCTGCTCTGCGTACCGCCAACAAAGAATCTTGTTTCTGTTTTTCTATAAGCCGGGCTTCTTCTTGCCTCCGTTGGCGCTCGGCTTCTGCTTCCTTATTCTTTTCTGCGGATTCTTTTTGTGCTGCCAATTCGGCTATGCGTTTATCGTACTGAGCAATTTGTTGTGACTTGCGCTCTTCAGCTGCTCTTTTTTGGCCCTCCACGCTTTTCATGTATTCTTCCTTAAAGGAAAACTGCCCCGTTTCTTTATTAAAAGCAACATTCGAAACAACGGGTTGAACCTCCTCCAAGTCCGGATTATCCTCTTCCTCTTTCTCCTTCAATAGTTTTTCGGGAATTTTAGCCATGAAAATATTGAAATCCAAGGGTTTTAATCCGGCTTCAATCGTTTCATCAGAAGTGCGGGTATTCAACTTAACCAGTTGTGGTGTATATCCATCGGCGCGGACATAAAACTCATAGTCCATATTTAAATCAAGCTCAATAAAAAACGAGCCGTCTTTTTTCAGCTTCACCAATTGTCTGGGCTGCCCCTTTTCTCCTACTTCTATGTACAGTCGAATGGGACCATCTTCTGCTTCTACAATCCCGTTGAGCTCCAAGAAAATCTCTTGACTTTGGGCAATACCAGAGAACATCCCCAAAAAGGAAAGTATAGACAGCAGAAATATGTAAAAGCGAGCGGTCATGGGTTCCCTGAATTCATACTCACGTTAGCAAAGGTAGGAAATTAAATGTACGTAATAATTTTAAAACCAATAATGGTAGCTTTCGATTTATTAGTGGTTTAATTATAGTTCTGAAGGAATGTTGGTCAAAAAAACAATTTCATTGCTCTCTGGCTTAATTTGAGCAATACATGTTTGTAATCCATTGCTAACTGCCAGGTAATGAGCTGAAATCTGGCTGTTGTAATGCGCGATTTGCAAGAAAACTTCGTTGCTTAACTCAACTTCGGGCGCCTTAAATTCTAGAATCATAAAAACAGATCCTGATTTTGAAAGCACTAAGGCATCAAAGCGTCGCTTTCGAGCAAGGCCAGGCACCTCTTTTTCGACCAAAATTCGACCTGCCGGGTAGTTGTGTTCAGCAACCAACCAATGTAAGAACTGCTGCCGTACCCATTCCTCAGGACTAAGTTGTATCCATTTCTTTCTCCAAATGTCCCAAACCTCATGTTTATTTTCTCCGAATGGCCTAATATTTAAGCGTTGGAGTGGTATGGCTAACTCTGGAAACTGCAAGGGACTATAAACTTAAAGTCAATCCACCAAGAACAGTAAAACCGATGGTTGGATACCGATAGAATCGATTGTAGCGAAAGGCGGCTAAGTTGTTCAAACGAGCGAAAAAGGAAAGGCCTTTGGTCAGACGGTATTCGGCTTCCAAATTGGCATCGAAGGTCGGAGCCAATTCGATCAGGCTTCCGTTGGGTCCATTCGAGAACTGGCTGCCAATAAAGAATAAATCGGCTTTGGCCAATATTTTTTCGCCCAATTGATAGGCTCCTGAAGCTCGAATTTGAAGGGCGGGCATGTGAAAGGCCTGAGGTAAGGTATCCAAACTAAAAATACGGTATGAGGCATCTAAGCCAATCCGTAGTTTTTCACCGCGGTGGAAATGAAGCCCGGCATAGATTTCGGTGGTGCGCAAATTATCGTAGGATAGTGTAAATCCATGCCTATCCTGTTGGCTGCTATCGGCAGAATAAAAAACGGCATTGCGCTGCTCTACAAATGAAATCCCTGCCGAATAGGAAACATCATTTGAAAACGCGCCCTTTAGGCCGGCTCGGACCTCGATGGGCCTTTGCTGGGTTGCTAAGGAATCAATGCGTTGAATGAACGGATTTTCATGAATGAGCGCGCTGTATCCAGCACGTTGGACGTTTCCACTTAATGAAGCATGCAGGATGATGTATTTCGAAAAAACATTCCAGTGTCCTGAAATTCGAGGGAAAATGTATAAAAAACTACTGCTGTCGTTTTGCCCTGCGGCTAAAGCAGCTCCTAGTTCAACGTTCCAGCTTTTTCTTCCCAGGCGCAAGTATGGATTAACATCTACCACATGAGCATTGGAAGGGGAAGTTAACCCTGTAAATTGCCAAACATCAACCACCGATTTCAATCCGAAAAACTCTGCCGCAAAAAAATCTGTGAAATAATTTAGTTCTCCCTTAAACCGAAGGTGATTTTCTTGAAAACCATACCGGTCAGACAGGTGTTTAAAGTTTAGGTTCGCCGAATAATTTGGAAAAATCGAATCTGTTCTGTGTCGACTATTTAATCCTATTCCTGCATGAGCATGCACATACACTTGGGCGGTGGAATCTGGGTTAATGCTTGCATTAAGTGGAGAGAAGCCATAATAATGGATTCCTTGTCGATGATAGCCTCCTTGTACATTGATGGTCAACGGTTTAAAAAAATGAGAATATTGACCATTTAAGATGTTGTGATTTAAAGCGGGGTTCCCTCGATTAGAGATGCTCCCATTCATGGAGTAATGGTGGTAATTTAAGCTGTAGGCATGGGCCTTATTTCGAACGCTGTTAAAACCCAGGTCGCCTAAAAAAGTAGTATAATTTCCAAACCCTCCTCGGGCATAAAACCGCTGTAACTTTTCCAGTGGTTCCTTTCCCATTCTGCGGACTGCCAACGTATCAGGAATATAGAATGTTGCGATTTTTATCTGGTTTAATTCATATTTGCCTTCTTTGGGGAGTCGCAGTGTATCAACGATAACGGGTTGAATTTCAATTTTCTCCATATTGGCCAGCCTCGGTTCAAACCCGGTATAAATGACCCGTTCATTTTCAAGGACGGGTTGAGCTAAACCTAAAGCGGCAATACAGAGCCAAAGTGCTGGTGCAAATAAAAAGCGTAGTGTCGTCATAGACATATTATTCGGCATTTGGATCTAGATTAATTTCTTCTGGTTGGGCATCTTGGACCCTATTTTTCTCTTGTTCAATATTTAAAATATGGCCGTATTTTTCACTAGCAATGTTGACCAAAGCAGCGTCTTCATGGTGATCTATTACAGGTTTTAAAGAGGCTTTAGCCTGAGATAGATTTCCCAGTTCCAAGTAAATATCACTGAGAAGGATTAATGATTTGGCCACCCAATGGGGGTGATTGCTCATTTTTTTAACATTTTGTCGCAGTTCTCGTTCAGCTTGAGTAAGCTCCTTTTTTATTCTCAACACATCGGCAAGGATAAATGCCACTTCTGCCGACTGTTCTGTATTGGCATTTGCGGATAATTTTCTTCCGGCAGCGAGTGCCAATTCAAACTCCTCAAATCGATAATGGGAACGTGTTTTTATAAATAGAAAGCGGTCTTTATCAGAACCGGAGAGTTTCTCCAAGGTCAGCAGAGCATCGGCATATTCAATAGCCTTTCTCCAATTGCTGCCAGCGAAGTATAAATCCAGCAATTGAATCCGGGCGTCTTTTAATACTTCTGCTGAAGCCGCCAGAGACTCGAGCGTGGTGTAGATGCGTAAAGCGTTGATTGTGTCTTTAGACTGCCGGTACAGGTATCCGACCTTAATCAGCGCATTTTCAGTGTAGGCTCCTTTCGGTCCATTTAAAACTAGGGAAAAGGCTGAAAGAGCTGCCGAATCATTTTCAGCGGCATAATAACATTCACCCAGGTGATGGGCCACTTCCTGCACGAAGAATCCATTCGGGAAAGCCGACAGGTAGGCCTTTGCAGCTGAAATAATTTTGGGACATACTCCGGAAGACACTGAATTCTGAACAGCAAAATATGCTGTAGAATCCAATTCAGCGCGACTGGCGTTGACTTGACCTGAATTTTGAGCAAAATTCAACCACTCATTTACCTGACCTGATTCGGTATAAACGCTTTTAATATAACCCACGGCCAAGGCAGCTTCGGGGGTGCCTGGAAAATTTGATAGAACCCGTTTCAACCAATCCAAGGCCAAATCATCCTCTCCCTGATTCCGATAAATGATACCGATTTGTAGGGTTGATTTTCCATGCATTGTGCCAGAAGGATATTCAGCCAGAACCCGTTCAAATAAAATGCGGGCCGTGTTTAGTTCTTGAAGGCGCATTTGAGCCACCGCCTGTTCAAACAAGGCTTCTTCTGCCAAGGGAGACCTTGGAAACAGCTCTAGCAACTCAGCTAAAATTCGACCTTTTTCGGCCTGATTTCCAGTTAAGCCATGGAGCATTGCCCACTGGAAATGGCCGTAATCGCTTCGGAATTCAGGGAGGCTCTCTGCCTTTGCGTAGTATTCTAAGGCAAATTCAAACTTCTTTAACGCAAAATAGCAATCGGCAGCCCTCAACAAGGCATCTGTCCGAACAACAGGTTCAGCCTTGCCCTTCTCAGAATCCAAGAACGTCCTGAATTCGGTCAGGGCCTGAGCATATTTCTTTAGTTTCAATTGGGCATAGCCCAAATTATAATAAACATGCAGTAAGGCTGAGGAGCTGGGACCGGTTGGTGTTTTTATAAAGCGCTCCCATTGTCGAATGGCTTGGGCAAAATCCCCTTGCTTAAAATTTGCATCTCCCCACCAAAAAAGGGCCTCAGCCGTAATGTTTGGATCAAAATTCAAGCCCACTGCCCGTTCAAAATGAGCTATCGATGCTTCCATTTCTAAATTATTAAACAACTCAATCGCACGGAAGTACAATACCCGTTGCAAGGCCAATTGCAGGGCCGGCGATTTTCTTGGCATTTTATCCAATGCTACAATGGCTTGCCGGTAATTCTTAGAAGACAGGTAAATCTCGACCATGAGTTGCCTGGCTTCCTCGGCAAAATCGGACTTATCATAGGCTTCTAAATACTCCTCTAATGCCTCAACTGCCTCATTGTAGGGATTATACCCTTATTAACAATTTAAAATAGCGAATTGAAACAAGGCTT
>JAQCBQ010000147.1 GCA_027621385.1 Bacteroidota bacterium
AACCTCAGTGATCGATAAAAACACCGACGATGTTGTTAAACTGTTGCGGGGGGCTCCGGGCACTTCCGCACAGTTGGAATTGATGCGTCCCGGTGAAGAAAAGCCAATTGTTGTGGAGGTTGTTCGGCAAGAAATCCGGATGAAGAATGTACCCTATTCGGGCATGTTGAATTCAACCACCGGATTTATCAAACTGGCTGGGTTTACACCCAATGCTGGATTGGATGTACGGAATGCATTGGCTGAGCTAAAAAAGACCAACCCGGAGATGCGGGCCTTGGTTCTTGATTTGAGAGGCAATCCCGGCGGGCTATTGCGTGAGGCCATTTCGGTAGTCAACAATTTTGTTCCTCGTGGAGAATTGGTTGTTACCACCAAAGGCAAAGTAACAGAATGGAATAAAGCGTACAGAACCTTGGGCGAGCCTTTGGATACCGGCATCAAATTAGCGGTATTGGTTGACCGGCGTTCCGCCTCCGCCTCAGAAATTGTATCCGGCACCATTCAGGATTTAGACCGGGGAGTTATCTTGGGCCAACGCACATTTGGGAAAGGCTTGGTGCAATCTACGCGCATGCTGGTTTACAACACACAGTTAAAGGTTACCACCTCCAAATATTACATTCCAAGCGGTCGTTGCATTCAAGCCTTGGATTACTCCAACCGAGATGCCTCCGGCAACGTGCAAACCGTGCCGGACTCTCTGCGTAAATCGTTTAAGACCAAAGTTGGGCGGCTTGTCAAGGATGGGGCAGGGGTACAGCCCGATTTGCCCTTGCCGGGTTTGAAAATGTCGAAAATTCTGCTGGCTTTAGTTCAAAAAGACCTGATTTTTGAATTTGCCAATCAATACCACCGCCAAAATCCTACCTTAAAAGATACGGCTAATTTCAAGGTGGATGCAGGCATTTACGCTCAATTTGTTGAATTTTTAAAGGACAAAGATTACGGGTATGAAACGGAAAGCGAAAAGGCGCTTTCAGCCTTTAAAGAGACGGCCATGCGCGAACGGTATTTTGACCGCATCAGCGAGGAATACGAGCAACTTCTGAACAAGAAAAAATCGGTAAAGCGCAAGGATTTATCCATGTTTGAAACTGAAATTTCCAGATACCTTCGGCTTGAAATTGCAAGCCGCTATGGCTACCGCCGTGCCCGAATTCAATCTTCCTTGAGCGATGACCCATTGGTAGTTCGGGCGATTGAACTGTTGAAAGACGAGGCGGAATACCGCCGGATATTAAGCAACGGATTCAAAATTCCTGATGCTATTGAGGCCGCATCTGAGGAATCGGATGCGTTGTTTGAGGACGAATAAGCAAGTGCATGACGGACTTATACCTATATGTGCCCATTAAAAGTCCGCGTGTTGCGTATACATTCAAACTGATTTTCAAGTACATATTGTCGGATGCCTGGCAGGTACATATAGGCAGCAACTGGAAGGATTTCTGTGCCTTTGATGGCCCCAAAATTTCGTACGGGAAAAAGGGCTGTTCCGATGCCTTTTTTATACCTAATAGTGGATTTTTGGAAGAAACCTGCTATCGCACGTGTACACCCGAGCTGAGGGGATATGGAGAGCAATGTGTATTGTTTCCCATTGAAAGCGATGAAGGGCTTGATTTTGACTTGCCCGCGGCCGTGTTTTATGTGGTAAGCCGTTATGAAGAATACCACTGCAATTCAATAGATGCGCACCACCGCTTTCGTTCAAAAGATTCGCTCGCATATCTGCATGGATTTTTAGATTGGCCCATTGCGCAGGTTTGGGTAGAAAAATTGGCGTCCAGGTTGTGCAGTCAATTTTCCACCTTGGCTCGGCCGAAAAAAACATTTGAATTTCTTAGCACCATTGACGTGGATAACGGATTTAAATTTAGAGGCAAACCCCTGTGGAGGAATTTGGGCGGCTTGGTTCTGGATGGCCTAAAATTTAAGGGAAGGCAGGTTCGGTATCGGTTTGCTCTGTTATTTATGGGAGAGGCAGACCCGTATGATAACTACCGTTGGTTAAAGCGCCAAGTTAAGCGGAGTAAGCTGCCCGTTCGGATTTTTATTTTACACACCCCAAAAGGCAAGTACGACCATGCGGTTGAGCCGGGGCATTCTGATTATAAAGAATTGCTAACTAAACTGAGGAAAATCGGGAAATTGGCTCTTCATCCGTCGTATTCTTGTTTGGATGATCCCGGGCGGTTGATTCTTGAAAAACAGGGATTGCAATCTAAATTAAAGCGGCGACGCATGTTGCATGTGCGGCGGCATTTTTTGCGGATTCGTTTTCCTGATAGTTTTCGTCAGGCCCATGAAATTGGATTTAGGCATGAACATTCGGTGGGTTATTCAGATGTGCTTGGATTTCGTGCCGGTCTATCGGTATCGTATCCTTTTTTTGATGTAGAGCGAGATGCTCCTTCTACTTTAATGATTCATCCCTTTTCTGTGATGGAAACTGTTTTCAGATATTATCAGAAGGTATCGGCAGAAGAGGCCTTCAGGCAGATTGAACTGTTAATGCGCAGGGTAGCTCAGTTTGGGGGTCGTTTTATTTCTGTTTGGCACGACCGGTCGTTTAGTCGTGAGGCAGAGGCACGGCCTTGGGCAGAATTGTATCGAAGTCATTTGGAATTGGCCTTGGAACTGAAGAGCGAAAACAAGGGTTAACCTTTGGATGGATTTTATTTTTGAGGCGTTGCGGCAGGGATTGAACCGGGTAGCCCGAAAGACGCTAAGCGCCTGGGGCGCGAGGCGCGGAGGCGACCTTGGGAGCCCACGCAAGCCCGCTGCCCCAGCCGCTTAGCGGCGCGGACTACCGGTGAAAGCCCGGCTGCCGCCCGCACCCAAAATCATTCAGAAATCAGCATTTTAAAGCCTTTCCCGTGTACGTTGAGGATTTCGATTTTGGGATCTTGCTTCAAATATTTGCGCAATTTGGTGATGTAAACGTCCATGCTGCGCGCGTTGAAATAGCTGTCGTCGCCCCAAATGGTTTTGAGGGCGAAGGCCCGATCCAGCGTTTTATTCAAATTTAGGGAGAGCAAGCGCAGTAAATCGGACTCTTTGGACGTTAGTTTTTGGGGTTCTCCTCCGTCCAAAGACAGCCACTGCTTTTGAGCGTCGAAGGTGTAGCGGCTCAGGGTGAAAAAGGTTTCGTTGGTGTGCATGGATGGGATTGCGGCCGAGCGCTTCAGAACAGCCTGGATGCGAAGCAACAACTCTTCCATGTTGAAGGGCTTGGTTAAGTAATCGTCGGCACCGCTTTTGAATCCTTCAATGCGGTCGTCGGGCAAACTCTTGGCGGTGAGGAAGATGATGGGCATGTTGGGATTGGCCTGTCGGATTTCTTTGGCCAGGGTATGTCCGTCTTTAACGGGAAGCATGATGTCGAGGATGCAAATGTCGAAGCGCTGCCGAGAAAACTGATCAAATCCTTCTTGTCCGTCGGTGGCAAGAGTGGCCTCAAAGCCTTTGGCAATCAGGTAATCTTTAAGCAGGTTTCCGAGGTTTGCTTCGTCTTCTACCAGTAGGATTTTGGGCTTAATTTCTTCCATAGGAGTTAGAATTCTTGTTTAATTGGCAATCGAACCATAAAACGGCTACCTTCCTGCAATTGACTTTTGACTTGGATTTCGCCATGATGCGCTTCAACGATTTTTTTCACATAACTTAATCCTAAACCATAGCCTTTCACATCGTGAACATCGCCGGTAGGGACTCGGTATAGTTTATCAAATATACGCTTTATGTTTTCTTTAGAGATGCCAATTCCGTTGTCTGCAATTTCAATGCAAAAGAAAAGCTCTTCATTCCAGGTTGATACCGTGATGTTGCCGTCTTTTTTTCGGCTGTATTTAATGGCATTATCGGCCAGATTGAATATCAGGTTGGTCACCATAACCTCGTCGGCTTCAACGACAAATTCGCGTGCATCTAGGTTTTTAACTACCGATATTTTTCGGTTGTCAATTTGAATGTCTAAGCTGCGCAATACGCTATTAATTTTTTGATGCATATCGACCTTTCTCAGCTTAAGCAGGCCTTCGCCCCGTTCAAATACGGCGGCTTGAAGCACATTTTCCACCAGCATGCCGAGTCGTTTATTTTCTTCGGCAATCATTCCCATGTATTTTTCACGGGTTCCTGCCAAGCTTCCCAAATCAGGGTCGGCAATGGCTTGACATGCCAGAGAAATCGTGCTGATGGGTGTTTTTAACTCGTGGGTGATGTTGTTGATGAGGTCATTCTTAATTTCTTGCACCTTTTTTTGTCGAACAATGATAATGATGGTAGAAGAGAAGGCGGCACTGATAATTAAAATCAAAACGGCAGAAGCTGCCAGCAAAAAGTACAGATTTCGGAGTAAGAAGCTGGTTTTATGGGGGAAATACACCACCAATTCCGGGCTTTCTACCACAGGGTTTACCATTAAGGGGCCGCGGTAGGCTGAATTGGAAAGCTGTTGAGCATATTTGGGTTGATGAAATTTAAAGGTTTTTTCTCCCGGCATAATTAAACCAAAGGTCCAGCCGGTTTTAATGCCATGTTCTTTGAATTCGGCATCCAAAATATTGCGCAACAAAGCGGTATCAATTTGAGTCGGTAAATCCATAGAAAAATCAGCCACCATTTGTCGAAACAGCTGCCCGATTAAAGTTCTACTTTGGTTCAGCATCAGGAATGTTTGATGCATTTCGGCTTGAATGGCTGCTCTGGAGGAATCGGTCTCAGAACTTATAACTGTCATTTCGGCTCCACCAAAGGGACTAATGGAAAATTTAAGGCGTTCTTGTGAACCTCGGCGCAAGGACTGTGCGCTGATTCCTTTTCTCAAATTGGTATCTTGAATCTGAGCTACTCGACTCAGGGAATCCATGTGGTTTTGGACCAGGAGCTCAAATCCTTTCCAGTTGAAGGACTTATCAAAGTCGCGCTGCCAGCTTGACTCTTGATAGGTTACGGTGGTTTGTGCCAGCGCTTCATAAACTCCTTGGTCAAACTGTTCTTCGCGTTGCTGTACTGCGCGCTGAATCCAAATAATTTGAATGCCTACAAGCCCGGTCATGGCAAAAAACATAAAAACCACAATAATACGGACCAGGCGTGAGGTCATAAGCACAGACTTGAAAAGGCGAAAAGTATGTTGTAAAGATAGGGGAAAAGCAGGAAATGTAGGCGATTAGCCGCCATGGTTCAGCCGTTTTAGGTAGATGGGTTTTCGGTAGTTGAATTGCCATCGTAAAACCGGCATCATGGTCTTGGCCCAGAAACGGGATCGGAATTGGATATGGATGCAATCCAGAACCCGGCACCGGCCGTCCTTCATTTCCACCCGATGTACGTGCCTCCATTTGCGGATAAAAAAGGGCAATACCTTTCCTTCATCGACAAAATACCATTCATTGTGAGTTGTATTTGATTCAGTGATGAGGCTTTCCCAATTCAAGCGAATAGGCCACAGGCCCAATTTAAGCCGAACAATATCGCCGGGTTCACAGCCATCAAACCGCTCCACCTTAGCTGGCATCCAGGGTGGATTTAGAGCTTTGAATAAATCCAGATTAAATTTCTGTTTTACCTGCTGTAGATCGGAGCTGAACCAGTCGCTGACAACACGTATTTCCATGAAAAGGAAACATCAGATGGGGCATTAGGTTCATGGGGCAGCCTACATTTTCCTTATTATTGTTCACCACTTGGTTTGCTCAACAGGGCGCTTCCCCGAATCAACAGTACCTTTCCTCGAAAGCGGTGGGAATTTCCGAGAGCATCGACAATATCAGCGGCGTACACATATGCGCCTTGAGGGCAGATGCGGCCTTCATGATAGCCGTTCCATTCTTCCGTGATGGAATTGGAAGAAAACAATTCTTCTCCCCAGCGGTTAAAAATGCGGAATGCATATTCTTTGATGCCTGTACCATATCCTCGGAAACCTTCATTCATGCCATCGGCATTCAGGGTAAATGAATTGGGAACATAGAAGGTAAATTCAGGTCGCACATAAATGCGGTACATGGCGGTATCGCTGCACTGAAATTGATTGGTAGCTATCATTAGGGCATCAAAATACCCGGCCGAATCGTAGGTATAGGCATAGCTTGACTGGCAGGGCTGCCAGGGGCTTCCATCGCCCGGATTGAATTGACAGCCGGAATTGTTGATGGAAGAATTAAAAAACA
>JAQCBQ010000148.1 GCA_027621385.1 Bacteroidota bacterium
CTGGCGGCACCGCCCGGCCCCGCGGACTACCTGTGAAAGCCCGCAGCCGCCCCACAAAAAACACATCAGTGTATCAACCCCCCTGTTTTTCTTTATGTTTGAGCCTAAACCATGGATTCGATGAGGGAATGTGCGCAATGCCTGCTGAATGAGGTTGATGTGCCTGACCTGCGCTTGGATGCCGCCGGTCTGTGTTCGGTCTGCCGGCATTATGCGGAAACGGCGCCGAAACGGCAAAAATCGGCGGCTGAGTTGGAAGTTTTGCTGCAAAAGCTGCGCAGAGAGGGGAAAGGAAAACCCTACGATGCGCTGATTGGACTGAGCGGTGGAGTGGACAGCTCGTACGTGGCACTGCTCAGCAAGGACCTTGGCCTGCGCGTACTGGCCGTGCATTTTGACAACGGCTGGAATTCGGAACGGGCTGTCTTGAACATGGAGCGGATGCTGAGCGCCTTGAACATGGATTTGTTTACCTATGTGGTGCGTTGGGAAGAGTTCCGCGACCTTCAGCGGGCCTACCTTCGCGCCGGTGTGATTGATATTGAAGCACTGACCGATCATGCCATTGCCGCAACGTTGTTTCAGGTGGCCCGGAAGTTCAAGGTCCGATATATTTTAAGTGGAGAACATTTTGCGACCGAAGGGCAGCTGCCCTCGGCCTGGATTCACAATAAATTGGACCATGTAAATATTCTGGGAATTCATAAGCGGTTTGGGGAGATTCCCATTCCGAGTTTTCCGTTGATGTCGTACTACCGATACCGCTGGGGACAGGGCGGGAAGGCGCCCGTTTCTATCCCCATTTTGAATTATGTACCCTACCAGAAGGAGGCAGTAAAGCAGCGTTTGCGCGCTGAATTGGGTTGGCAAGACTATGGAGGCAAGCACCATGAATCGGTGTTTACACGTTTTTATCAGTCTTATATTTTACCCAAGAAGTTTGGGGTGGATAAGCGGAAGAGCCATTTGTCAACCCTGATTTGTGCCGGTCAGCTGAGCCGTGCCGAGGCATTGGAAGAACTCGGCAAGCCCATTTGTCCGCCGGAATTGTTGGAAAAAGACAAGCGGTTTGTGATGAAAAAGCTCGGGTTTACAGAGGAGGAATTTGATTTTTACATGGAACAGCCTCCGGTGCCTCATTTGGTATATCCCAGCGTGATGCATGTGTTGCGGAGGCTTTCGTGGCCGGTGAAGCAGGTAAAAGGGAATTTTTACCACAAAGGATAATTTTTTTTTACCACAAAGAGCACGATATCGGCGCAAAGTTCTCAAAGAGAGGGCATTGGAGTTCGAGCCCCCTCTGTCTGCTTTGCGGGTCCCTTTGTGTGCTTTGTGGTAGAAAATCACCTTTCATGCCTCAATTTGTTTTTTACCACAAAAAGCACAATGTCGGCGCAAAGTTCTCAAAGAGAGGGTATTGGAGTTTGAGTCCCCTCTGTGTACATTGCGGCTCCCGCTGAGTTCTTTGCGGTAAAAAATCTCCCTTAACTTACCACGTTAAAACACCTAATTTTACAGCCATGAATTCCGGCCCCGCCAAGGTGGTGTTTCTCACCTATTTTTATCCGCCCTGCAGCCTAACTGCTGCCAATCGGGTGAGCGGTTGGGTGAAGCATTTAAATCGGGAAGAGGTGGAGCCGGTGGTGATTACCCGAAATTGGGAACAGCCCATTGGTCGAGAGCGGGATGTTGCCTTGCCCAGCGGAACAACGGTGGAAATTAAGATGGAGAACGGGGCAGAAGTGCATACCGTGCCTTTTAAACCGCTATGGAGAGACCGGCTAATTACCGGTCCGCAGTATTTTTTTGTGGCTCCGTTGCGCCGATTGCTGTCCATGATGGAGCGGTGGTTGGGACGGTGGATTCCCAGTTTGAATCCTTCGCATCAGGTCGGCGAGTATGCTCTTGATTACCTGCGGCAGCATCCAGAGGTTCGCTTGCTGGTGGTGAGTGGCAACCCCTTCCAATTGTATTATTATGGCTGGAGAGCCCAGCGGGAATTGGGCGTTTCTTGGGTGGCCGATTACCGCGACGACTGGTCCACAAACCTGTTGGTGCCAATACAAGGCTGGTTTGCCCGCTGGATGCGGAATTTAGACCGGCGAACGGAACAGCGCTGGGTGGGTTCCGCCAGCGCCATTTGCTCGGTGTCAGAAGAGTATGTAGAACGGATTTCAACCCTGACGGGGCGGCCGGGCTTTACCGTTATGAATGGCTTTAACGCCATTTTGAAGGCAGAAACTCCGCCTAAAAACAAAGAATTTACCTTGCTGTACAGCGGGTCTTTGTATTGGGCTCAGCCCTTGGAGTCCTTTCTTCTGGCCTGGCAGGAAGCCGTAGCCGCCTTTCCTGAAGTGCCTTGGAAACTGGTGTTTTTGGGCTTGAGTTACAGCCCGTCGCAGGTGGAGCGGGTTAAGCAAGCCCTGCCGAGAGAAATGTGGAGCCGGGTAGAATTTAGTCCGCGCATTCCCGTGGAACAGGCGTTAGATCGCACTCGGCAGGCCGATGTGCTGTTGATGTTGACCTACCGGCAACAGGGCATTCCATCGAGCAAATTGTTTGACTATCTCGCAACAGGTCGGCCGGTGTTGGCCTATCCGAACGACAAAGACATTATTGAGCGTATCGTCTTGCAAACCCGAATTGGAAGTATTGCCGACAATGAAATTGCCTTGAAAAACCAGATGAAGGCCCATTTGCAGGCATGGAAAGAAAGGGGGCAGGTGGCGGCGGCAGACACGCGCTTTGTAGAGATGTATTCGCGGCAAGCCCAAACCGAGCTGTTGCTGAAGAACATTCGGCCCTTATTGCAGCGCAGGCGGACCTGGATGATTCTGTGCAACGACTATCCGCCATTGAACACCGTAGCGGCAGAACGGCCTTCGGCCTGGGTGGCCGATGTATTGGACATGGGAGAAAACGTGGTGTTGGTGACCAAGAAATGGACGGGACCGCAGACCCACCCGTCGTTTTGGGAGTATGGAGGTCGAAGGAATATTGAGCAAGTCAAAGAAGGGAATTTAACACAGATATTGGTGCCCAATCGCATGGTGCCAACGGATTGGCTGATGCGTACCTTTCCCAAAAATCAGCCTGCGGTATTGCGCAAGGCGGTTACCGCGGTTTGGAATTTGGGCAGTTGGTTTTACAGCGGGTTTGATCGGCATGCGCATTTGTATTCCGGGGCATCGGCCTACTTAAGCTCAAACAAAGCCGATGTATTGGTGGCGACGGGCAATCCTTTCCAAAATTTCAGGCATGCCTATCGCTTGCACCGCAAGTTTGGGATCCCCTGGGTAGCGGATTATCGGGACGGTTGGTACTTGAATCAGGAAACCATACGGCAGCGGGGTGGGCTGGCCTTTATGCTTAGGCAGGTGGAATGGAGAAAAGAGCAGAAATACTTGAGTTCTGCGGCCATGATTACAGCGGCGAGTCCGGCTTTGGCCGAATTTTACACTTTTTTGTTCAACCGGAAGGTGTTCACCTTGTTGAACGGGTACCGGGATATTCCGGAGGCGCGGGAGGGATTTCGGGGGCATGCCAAACAACTGTGGGTGCACAACGGAACCTTAAAATCAACCCAAGACGTAGAGTTCGTGTTGGATGCCATTGTTGAGCCGGTGAAACGGGGGCAATTAAAACCCGGCGATTTGGAACTGCGTTTTGTGGGATTGGAGCACTTCCCGGAACAATGGGCCAGGGTTTGGAATCGGCACCCCGAACTGCAGCCGTTTTTGTCGGCCACGCCGCGCTTGCCCCGGGAAGAAAGTTTACAGCATAATTTAGCGGCAGATGCCTTGTTGGCGATATCTGACCCGGCCTACAACAACATTTACGCCAAGGTTTTTGACTACATAGGTTGTGGCCGGCCGATATTGGTGGCTCCGAACGATCCGGGATTGATGAACAGATTGGTGGAAGAGAATGGATTTGGGCGGGTGTGTTATGAAGCGAAGGACTTGGTTTCTATTGCCCTGGAAGAAGAAAAGCTGAGCCTGAATATCAACAATGAAGAACGCAAAGCCATGTATCAACGTAGGACTCAGAGTCAGCGGTTAAGGAGCTTGGTGGGGCAGCAGATATTTAAAGAAAAGGAAGAATGAAAAAAGCACTTATTACCGGGGTTACCGGACAAGATGGAGCCTATTTAAGTCAGTATTTGCTGAGTTTGGGCTATGAGGTTCATGGCGTAAAACGAAGGGCCTCTCAATTGAATACCGACCGGATCGACCATTTATTTGAAGATCTGCACGAGCAATCCGGGAAGTTTTATCTGCATTATGGAGACTTGACCGATTCAAGCAACTTGCTTCGATTGTTGGCAAAAATCCGGCCGGATGAGGTGTATAATCTTGGGGCCATGAGCCATGTACAAGTGAGTTTTACTGAGCCCGAATATGCCGCCAATGTCGACGCCATGGGCTTTTTGCGTATTCTTGAAGCCGTTCGTTCCGCCGGACTTGAACAGAGCACCCGGATTTATCAAGCCTCTACCTCTGAAATGTTTGGCCTGGTGCAAGAGGTGCCCCAAACCGAACGCACGCCCTTTTATCCGCGATCGCCCTACGGCGTGGCTAAACTCTATGCCCATTGGATTGGGGTCAATTACCGGGAAGCCTATGGCATGTTCATTTGCAATGGAATCTTGTTCAATCACGAAAGCCCTTTGCGGGGAGAAACGTTTGTGACGCGGAAAATAACTCGAGGCATTGCCCAAATGGCCTACGGGAAAAGCCACTGCTTGTACTTAGGCAATTTGAATGCCGAGCGCGATTGGGGACATGCCAAAGATTATGTGGTGGCTATGCATGCCATGCTGCAGCTGAACGAACCCGACGATTTTGTGATTGCCAGCAACAGAACGGTTAGTGTGCGCGATTTTGTTAAACTGGCTTTTGCCTGCATAGGGGTGGAATTGAGGTTTGAGGGCAGTGGGAAAGAAGAAGTAGGTATTGTGTCAGAAAGCAAGGACGGCAGGTGGCCATTTACATTGGGTCAGGTGGTTGTTCGGGTTGATTCCCGGTATTTCAGGCCCGCCGAGGTAGATCAATTGAAGGGAAATCCGGCCAAGGCTAAGGAAAAGTTGGGTTGGGAGCCCCGAACCAGCTTGGAGGATTTGGTGGCTGAAATGATGGATGCCGATTTGGAATTGATGGAACGTGTCCGCGTTTTGGACGGGAAAGGATTAAAATTTATTGTACCAAAATGAGTGAAGCGTTTAAAATCGAATCTGGGAAACACTATGTGGCGGGTCACCGGGGCATGGTAGGCGCCGCTATTGTTCGAGCGTTGCAGCAGGCAGGGGCCCGGCAGATTGTGCACAAAACATCCAACGAGTTGGATTTGCGAGACAGTTCTGCGGTGCATCGGTTTTTTGAAGCGGAGAGACCGGACTATGTTTTTCTGGCTGCCGCCAAAGTGGGTGGAATATGGGCAAATTCAACGTATCCGGCCGAATTCATTTACGATAACCTTCAAATTCAAAACAATGTGATTGAAGCGGCTCGCCGGTTTGGGGTGCGCAAATTGCTGTTTTTAGGTTCTTCTTGCATTTATCCCAAGCTGGCTCCTCAGCCGTTGAAAGAGGAATATTTAATGAGCGGCCCTTTGGAGCCCACCAACGAGCCCTATGCCATGGCTAAATTGGCGGGAATGTCCATGGTTCGGGCCTACCGGCAGCAATATGGTTCTGATTTCATATCGGTCTTGCCCTGCAACCTGTATGGCCCGGGCGACAACTACCATCCTAAGCAATCGCATGTGATGGCAGCTCTGTTGAGGAAATTTAGCGCCGCCATTCGTCAGGGAAGTGCCGAGGTAGAGGTTTGGGGTACGGGAAGTCCACTTCGGGAATTTATGCACTGCGACGATTTGGCTTCAGCCTGTTTGTTTTTAATGCAGCATTACAGCTCGGAAGAGCCGGTGAACATTGGAACAGGAACGGAGATCAGCATTCGGGACTTGGCAGAGAAAATTGCGGAGGCAACGGGGTTTCAAGGGAAACTGGTATTTAATCCGGAGTACCCGGATGGTACTCCTCGGAAGGTTATGGATTCGACACGGTTGATGGAGATGGGTTGGCGGGCTAAGGTAGAGTTGGGATTGGGGATTAGGGAGACCTTGGGCGGTTTAAGTTCCGATGATTTTTGACGTTTATGGCATAGTGGG
>JAQCBQ010000149.1 GCA_027621385.1 Bacteroidota bacterium
TAGTCAAGCATTTATTGGTGGATTGGAGGATAGGTGAAGCTTGGTTTGCACGGCATCTGCTGGATTTTGAATTGGCCAGCAACAACGGAAATTGGCAATGGGCCGCAGGGACCGGATGTGACGCTGCCCCCTATTTTAGAGTATTTAATCCGACCACTCAGGCGGCCAAGTTTGACTCGAAGGGAACCTACATTCGGCGTTGGGTGCCAGAAATAGAAAGTTTTTCCTACCCCAAACCGATGGTTGAGCATGCCGCAGCACGGCTTCGCGCCATTGAAACCTATCAAAAGGCCTTGGGGAAATAAAATGGAAGGCAGAATGGCCGGCGCAGTGCTCTTGGTTCGGCTGAAGTCCCTGGGCATGAGAAACATAGTCGCTGTTTGCAGAGTGGGCGAGCCGGTGGATGAAGGGGGCTGTATTCACCTGAAATCCAACGTTTGCCATGGAATGGGTTGGAGGAGAGAAAAGAAAAGGCGGGGAAGTCATAAAGAACACGGCTCCTAATGCTCAGGAATGTGCCGCATACAACTGAAAAATCATTGGGAAAAGCGTTGTCAAAGGGTTACCTTTGAGGTATGAAAAAAACGCTCATGGTATGCCTATTGTTCGGGGCTGTATTGATGGGGTGCGAACGCAAAAGCGAAGTCAACGAATCTGAAGTTCAGCGCCTGCATGATCGGATGTTGGTGGTGCATGATTCCATTATGCCACTCACCGGAACGCTAATGTCATTAAAGCAAAAATGCCAGCAGCAGGCCGATGCTTCGGCAGATTCAAGCGAAGCGAATACGTGGTTTTTAAAAGCAAAATCACTGGACAACGCGTACAATGAAATGATGAATTGGATGCATCGATATGCGGTGATTAAAGATACGGCCGGAGTGGCGGTGCTGCAGATGGAATTGCGGGGAATTGAAGCCGTCGCTGTTCACTATGGCCATAGCATGGCCGATGCACGGCAGGCCCTTCAAAGTTTAGATTCGCTCAAATAAAATGGGAATGGATCGGAGTTGCATGTGGTGGTTTGTACTGGGTACGATTTTTTGGAGCTGTTCAGGGGATGGCAAATCCACCGCTGAAGCATTGCCTTTCCTTGGGGAAATGAGCTGGACAACCGACGCCAACGGAAGGGCAGACTCCAGCGTGTTTGCCCTACCCAATTGGGAGTTTATCAATCAAAACGGCGATACCCTGGCTTCGCTTGACATGCCGGGGAAAATCCGGGTGGCGGATTTCTTCTTTACTACCTGTCCCACCATTTGCCCAAGAATGTCGGGACAAATGCTTCGGATTCAAGAGCGGTTTCGTTCCGAACCTCGGCTGATGTTGTTCAGCTTTAGCATTGATTCCAAGCACGATCAACCGGAAGTGTTAAAGGCCTATGCTGAAAAATTGGGAGCGGATGGAGAACAATGGCAGTTTTTGACAGGGAATCCGGAGCGCATATTTGAATTGGCAGCTGCACATGGATCGTTTGCAGAAGCAGATGCGAATGCTCCGGGCGGGTTTGCCCACAGCGGAGCCTTGATCTTGTCCGACACACAAAACCGGGTTCGCGGATTGTACGATGGTACCAATCCAACCGAAGTTGACCGGTTGATGGCCGACATTGATAAGTTGCTGCATGAATCTCCAGATTTTGGTCCCAAGGCCATTCAAATTGAACCGGGTTTAAGGTATGAATAAGTGGGTGGCGTTGCTGGTTTCGGCGGGTATTCTAGCTGTGGCCGCTTTTCTGATTTGGAGGAAACCGGAATCGGGTTCTGTAGCCCGCGGCAAGGCCTTATATGCCACACATTGCCTGAATTGCCACGGAGAAAAAGGAGAAGGCCTGGGTAAGTTGATTCCGCCCATTCAAGACCAAAATCGGTGGGAAATTACAGATTTGGTATGCAGCATCCGGTATGGCAGAAAAGGAGAAATTCAGGTAGGGGGACAGCGCTACGATGGCATCATGCCCCCCAATTTTGAATTGGATGAAGGAGAAATACGCGATTTGGTGAACTATGTTCGAAAGGAAATACAAACCTGTGCACAATGCGAGGAAATTGGGCTGGTGGAAGTGGAAAAAAATCTACTGAATTGCACTTTGGCACGGCCTTTGTCCTCGAACTAAATTACCTAAGTTCAATATTCATTACTTTTGAGGTATGAAGTACAGAATGGTTCATTTTATTTCTCCCTTTTTCCGGTATAAAACATTGGCTGTTTGTTTATTACTTTCAGCAGCAATTCTTGGCTCTCCCGGATGTTCTGGCCGTAAAAAGGCAGAAAAGGCGGCGCAAGAACAACGCGAACAAGCGGTTCAAGAGGCCATTGAAAAATTAAAGGCCTTGATGACCAACAATGGGATGACAGTAGCTGAAAAGCGGGCCGAATGGAACCGCATTAAAAATCTAAATTTAAATCATCCTGAGGTTGATCAATGGCTGGCTAAAGTAGATGAGTACTTGAAGCAAGAGGAACAACGCATGGCAGAAGAGAAAGCAGAAGCCGATCGTAGGGCGGCAATTCAGGAGCGATCAGCCAAGGCTTTTCAGCAGGTTCTGACTCATTTTGAGCGGATTGCCAATGCCCCCACAATAGAAGCGGCCAACACCCACATTCAGGAAGCACTGACCTTGTTTGCCTCGGCTCAAGTACCGGTGCTTATCGTTATAAGTACCAGTCCCAGCGGATCTAAGGATTACGACCGACCTACTACCATTCGAAAATACCTGGACTACATCAAAGACCAACGCCGGTATGAACGACAAGCCGAGCAATTGAAACTCGATGAGCAAGGGAAAATTAAAGAACTTGAATTGCTAAAACAATGAACATGTCCAGATTGCTGTTTACCATAGTACTGTTCCTGGGTTTAGGTGGAGCCCTGTTTTCCCAGGAAAAAACATTAGAAATTACTCCGGAGCGGAAACGCGCCATTGATTCTTTGGCCCTGGAAAAGGTTCGAGATTTAAGTCGATACATTACCTTGGTGGGGAATAAAAGTACGCCCTTTTCTGAGGCTCAACGGGTTATAGATCGGGCAGTAGAACTGTTTTCTGATGATGCTCAAATCGGAGTTTCCTCATTGAACCGGCGCGAAATTCGATATTTTACGGTGCGCAGGTATTTTGATCACCTGATGGCCTTGAATTACGATCAAGTTACTGTTGAGTGGTACAACATTCAATATGTCAGCGATTTGGAATTGCAACCCGACGGAAGGTATGTAGGGGTAATCACCATTTTTCAAAAATTCACGGGTAAAACCAATGAAGGGTTAAAATACGAGGATACCACCAAAAAGGACATCACCATTTATGTTGAGAAAAAGCAAACTCAAATTGGAGGCCGCTTGGTCGATTACTGGGATGTATGGTTGGGAGATGTTCGGGTAGCACATACCAGCAAATGATGAATTGGGGCCGATTTTTGCCCCTTTTTCTTCTGCCCGGGCTTTTGTCTTCTTATGGCCTAATGGGGCAGAACTTTGGTATAGATCCCAACCGTGAAATTCAACTGCAGGCATCAACCAAACAAATAAATCAGTTTTTTAGGCGGTTCAACGCAGAGGAAGCCCCAGACGGTCAGCGGTGGTACGAAGGGCATGTGGATTTTAGATCCCCCTATTTTCGGCGAAAGTACATTCCCCTGCTTATCGATAAACAGGCCGGAATTCCAGACAGTCTGACTTCCGCTTTTGTTGCTGAATCGGTTGAAAACAACCAGTATTTATCTCTGCATGCCGGAAATTTTTTGGCCGAAGTCCAAGTGGTTTTTGCATGGGAAGGGAGATTGGATACGGTGCAGTTGATGCTGTCGGTGCAAGAAGAGGAAATCGGGTCAAAATGGGTAATTGTAGGTGTTCAAGGAATTTCTCAGTTGACGGTAGGCTATAAGGATACGGGGCAGGTTTTCCTGCATCCCATGTCGCATGAAATTGAGTTCATGAATTTATTCCGCGCTTTTCAAGATGCAGAAAATCTTCACTCTTATGTAAAAGAAGATTTTAGTCCCGACGGATTGAGCGTACTCTGGTATGAAATTCAGCGGAAACGGGTAGTTTTTAAGTCTGTTCTTGGGGTTCGTTTTCACTGCCGTCAAATCCCGGGCTGGTATTTTGTTTTGCAACAAAAGCTACGCCCTGAGCTAAACTCCGGCTGGCTCATAACCAAACTTGAACGTACCCGCACCCCGCACCCTCAATCTATCCGCAATGAGTAAGTGGCGGCTGTGGATGTGTGGTTTGTTCTTTCTGGGCCTGCTTCAGTCCGGGCTGGCTCAGAATGACAATGACCGTTGGAGCAATGACATCCAGCGCATGATTGATTGGTATTCCTATGCTCTGAATATATTGGGCAGCGATTCCGCTTATACCTCCGATAAAGAAACCATTGCCCGTGAAAGTTATCTGCGCGTATTTAGGGATGCCAAAGTGTTGATTGAAGATGATTTGATTGAAAACCGAAGGGAGGTGACCAACAAGGAGGTTCAGGCCTACCTTCGGGATGTTGATTTTTTCTTCAAGCGGGTCAAGTTCCAACACGTCTTGGTTCGGTCTGAACGAAAAATCAATCAACAGGGCCGACCGTATTTTTTGGTTGAAACCCAGCGCACATTGACCGCTATAGATTTAGATGGGCGTCCAATTGAAAATCGACAAACCCGTTTTTTTGAAATCGAATTGGACGAACAACGCCAAGTCCTATTTATTGTTTCCATTTATACCAGCCGCAAGGGATTGGAGGAAGATTTGCTGCAGTGGTGGACAACATTAAGTTTTCCATGGAAGAGTTTCGTTTCCGCTTCGATTTCACTGCCCAACAACACCGGATTTTTGTCGGACATTCTGGCCTTTGATTCCTTAGCTGCCGTTGGAAACAGGTATACGGTGTCTGGAGAATCCATTGCCATCGAGCCCAAATGGCTGGCAGAACAGCTGTTGCAGGTGTTGGCAACCGACAGCCTCGACTTAAGTTATGCCCCATGGCTTAACGACTTGGGCCCCCTGGCTCAATTCGGGCAATTGAAATGGCTAGCCTTACGCGGCACAAAGGTGGATGATTTAACGGCCTTGCGGAACTTGAATCAGCTGCTGTATTTAGACCTGAGTTACTGCCCAGTCTTAGATTTGTCTCCGCTTCGATTTTTGGATGGACTACAGTCGATTCAACTTAGGCGTACCTTGATTTCGGATGCCAATGAAATAAATCGCCTTGTTGGATTGAAATTTGCAGATTTAACGGGCTGTCCCGTTGCTGATATCTCCAACATTCAGTTGTCGGGCAATCTTCAGCACCTTATTTTAGACAGTACCCAAGTGGCCGATGTGCAGCCCCTGGCGGGCTTTCCCAATTTAAGTATTCTCAGTTTAAATAATTGTCCAATAAGCGATGTTCGGCCCTTGGCATCGCTGCCGGCTTTGAGTCGAATTTATTTGGAAACCACTCCAGTGTCTTCGATTATGCCATTGGCCCCTTCAAAAAATTTAGTCTATGTGTTTTGCGATGGGAGCGCCCTCACCCAAAAAGAGGCCCAGGCTTTTCGGCAGGCTGCTCCCCACATAACCTTGGTGTTTGGAACGGCCGATATCAAACGCTGGTGGAAGGGTTTGCCCAGCAAGCTAAAGCTTATTTTAGATGAAGGAGCAAAGGGCTGGACACCCGGAAGCAAAGAGTTTTTTCAAGCGCTTATCCGGCTCGACAGCCTAAGCTATTCACATACCGACACCTTGGATTTGGCCTTGTTAAAACCGGTCTCAGAACTAGGGTACTTAATCCTTTCGGGCACGCCCCTTAAAAACATTGAGGTGATCAGTGGATTTAAAAAGTTAGAACACCTGGAAGTCAATTCTACCGGAATGGATAATTTGAACTGGATTTCGGGATTGGCACGGTTGCGGGTGTTGCGTGCCGAGAACAACAGCATTGCTGATGTTACCCCCATGTTGGGTCTGAACAATCTTGGAAGGGTGCATTTGGACGGGAATCCGTTGTCCTTTAGTAAAACATTGGATTTAGCATTTGCTCATCCGGAATGGAATTTGATTTGGCATAGCGGCTGGTTGCAGCAACAATGGAATGCGTTGGATTCAAACTGGAAATCAGTAATGATGGCAGGCAATCCG
>JAQCBQ010000005.1 GCA_027621385.1 Bacteroidota bacterium
GGCTCTTGAGGCAGATTTCTCATCGATTAAGCCCGACAAGCCCAATTTTTGTTCTTTTAAAATATCATCAACGTTTTGTCGGTCAATCAGTTTAATCAGGGGATTGTTTAAATCCAATAAGGCATTCACCACTTGTTCTCCAAATTCAGTAGCAATGCGGCGGCCTCTTTTTTGTTCTTGAAAGGGCATAATAGCAATTACCCGCTGATGCTTTGAATTCAAATCGGCCATCAGCTGCCGTAGGTCTCGGTAATTGGGGGCCTTTTGATTGACTTTCTGAAACCAATCCATAGCTTTACCGGCCTGACCGGCTTGCAAGGCCGTAAGTCCATTCCTATACCAAGGATCCACTTCAATGGCAAGGCGCAATTCTCGAATGCCGGAGTAATCGGGTTTTTTAGATTCAATGGTTTGCAGGACATTTCGGGCTCGGGTATAATCAGCTGCATCAATGGCCTTGGCTGCCTCTTTAAACCAGCTTTCCACCTCTTTTTCCAAGGCTTCTGAATAGTACCCCTGATAGTGTTCAGGCCACAGCAAACGCACCTGCATGGCTGCAATTTGGCGTTCAAAATCGCGGGCATCTTGATAGGCTTTAATGGCCGCACCATACTCTTCCAGGTTGTATTTCACCCAGAATACCCCCAATAGGTCATCTACGACACGTTGTCCGGTGCGTTGAAGTCCTGCACGGGCATCTTTATGACTGGGTTTTCTGAATAAAAATTGATGGTAGGCCGTGGCTGCATCCCTAAAATTGCCAGATTGTTCTAAGCCTTTAGCCTGTTTAATTGACTGACTATTGACAGAACAAGACATTAAAATTAAAGCTCCTAATAAAACAAATGAACGCATGTGGATAGTACTTAAAACCAATAATGCAAATACCATGCAAAAAATCAACCTCCGGTTCGTTTAACTTTAAATCCTTGTTTTTGAAGAAACTTCATGACCTTAACTACCTGATCCCCCTGAACTAAAATATGGTCTTCAGCCACTGTACCACCGGTGCCACAAAAGACCCGTATTTCTTTGGCCAATTCCTGACGTCGACTGGAGTTCAAATCCTCAACCCCAGTAATTAGGGTGGCTGTTTTACCGGCTCTGCCCTTTTTTTCAAACCGGACTCCCAGAACAAGTTCAGACTCTGGCCTGATTTCTTCCTCCTCCGCATCGGCATGCAGCGAATTGAGATCAGAAAAGGTCGAATATACAACGGCTGACGACCTATTTTTTAATACCTTCGACATATTATCTTAAAACAGATGAAATTAAGTTTCACAAAGGTACAACTGAAATTCAGTTTCCTAGGGTTATTTTTTTGTTTTGGAAGTTTTGCTTTTGGTCAATTGACCACTCAGTACGATACTCCAGCGAATTTAATTAATAACGTATTGGTAGGGAATGGCTTAAATGTAAGCAACATCAGCAGCCAAGGCGCTCCCCTTCAATTTGGTCGATTCAATGGAGTCAATTCCAATCTGGGAATTGGCAGTGGGGTTGTTATTGCTACTTGCGATATTAACCCACCGAATGGGCTGTCGGCTGGAAATTTTTTGAACAGCGCCAATACTCCAGGGGATCCCTTACTGACTCAACTTGCCAATGGTTCAGTCACCAATAACGCAGGAATTATTCAGTTTGATTTTATTCCGGGCGGAGATACGTTGGAGTTTGATTATGTTTTCGCTTCGGCCGAGTATAATTTTTATGTCAATTCTACATTTAATGATGTGTTTGGGTTTTTCTTAACCGGTCCAAAACCCGGTGGTGGTCAATACATCAACGAAAACATCGCATTAATTCCAGGAACTACCCTTCCGGTGGCCATTAACAATGTCAATAACGGTCAATCTGGAGGTTGCGCTACGGGCCCTTGCAACAACTGCCAGTATTTTGTGGACAATTGCAATCCAACGTCCATCGCCTTTGGTGGATTTACCACGCCCCTAAAAGCCAAAGCGGCCGTGATTCCTTGCACAACTTACACCCTGCGCATGGGTGTGGCCGACGTGATTGACGGGGCATTAAATTCAGCTGTTTTTCTGAAAGCCAATTCCTTTAATGCAGGTTTGGTGTCCATTTCAAGTGAAATTGATTTTAACAACACGGGTGGATTCAGCAACGATACGGTTTTGTATGAGGGGTGTAGCGATGCTACTTTAAAGTTCATTCGGGCAGGTGAAAGCACTCAGAACGATACCGTTTTCTTCAATTCTTCGGGAACAGCATCTCAGGGCACCGACTTTACCGCCTTTCCAAATTATGTGGTGTTCCCGCCGGGAGTTGATACTGTATTTTTAAGTATCACGCCTTTCTTTGATGGAGTCCCTGAACCCGATGAAACATTAACCATAACCATTATGGATACCATTTGCAATGTACCCGTAATGAGCTCTGTAACGTTGGTTATTAAGGACGTTTCGCCCTTAAGCATAATGGCTTCTGACACGAGCATTTGCCGCGGACAGGTCGTTCCTCTCTCCTACTCAAATTCAGGGGGTTCTGGATTTTTTGATATCGATTGGACTCTGAACGGTCAGGCTCTGAATACGCCCTATGTGGTTCAACCCCCTGTTAGCCGTGATTATGTTATTCAAATTTACGATGAATGTCTCGATACCACCTTGGTAGATACTATGAGCATTAAGGTCTTCCCCAAGCCCAACGTAAAAATCGATGATTTGAGTGTTTGCTCAGATGTTCCGGTAACCTTAAATCCTACTCAGGTTCTTGCCGGTTTTGGATATGCTTGGACCCCCGATTCCAATTTGAACAGCGGCAGTATTCCAACCCCGACCTTCCAATATGGGCACGACGGTCCTGGAAACCAAATTCTAGTGATTCGAATGGCGGTAGACTCGGCAGGAGTTGTTTGTACACGAGATTCAGCACGAATTACAGTTTTCCCTCGACCAGATGTAGCCTTAGACGGAGATACCGTTGCCATTTGTGAAAATGCAGATGTAACTTTGGATGCCGGACCCGGTTTCCTTTCCTATGCTTGGCAAAACGGACCAAATACCCAAACCTACACCGTAGATCAGCCGGGATGGTATTTTGTTGAAGTTACCGACAACAACAACTGCAATGCTCTAGACTCCACCTTTGCTGATGCTCAATTCCTTCCGGTATTCGACGTAGCAGACCAAGAAGTTTGCTCTGGAGATACGGCTATCTTAACCGTTACCGATACCCTAGGAAATGTCCTTTGGTGGAATGGAGTTACCGATACCATTAATTTTGTGTGGTGGGATACCACCATTACACTCAGCATCACCAACCTGTGTGGAAGTACTGAAGATGAAGTGAACATCAGTCTCATTGAGGGAATTCCTCCCTTCGATTTGCCCAATATTTTGTACCGCGGTTCAACAGCAAACCCAGATAATGCCACTTACTTTGTTGCTGCCATGGAAACTGCCGAGACATTCTTGTTGACCATTTACAACCGCTGGGGGGTCTCGGTGTTCCAAACCAACGATTTAAGTTCCAGATGGGACGGTACAACTCCCTCCGGAGCACCGGTAGCACCGGGCACCTACTTTGCTGTCCTCAGTTACATCGATTGTCAGGGCAATGAAGGAAAAGTGAGCGGAAGTGTTACCGTAATAGAATAAAACATGAGGGGGCTTTATTCGGCGACCTTCGGTTTACTTGCAGTTCTGCAGGTAAATCTTTTGGCTCAATTGCCTGTTGTACAAGGAAATTTAACTTCAACAGCCGGTGACCGGTTGTCTATCCTCCAGGTATTTCCAGATTCAGTGCCTTGGGTTTCTTTGATTTTCAGAGCAGAAAATCAAAATGGGGAAGCGCTTTTTGGCTTAAAATCAAGCGCCTTAACCGTAGAAGAAGATCAGCAACCTTGCACAATTATTGATTTTCGTCCCCTATCAGCGGGAATGCCATTGGTTGTAAATATGGTATTGGATCAATCCACGTCCATGTATTTTGATTATGTTGAGTTAAATCGCCTTAACATAACGCCTTTAGATGTGACGGTTGATTCAAATGGACAGTTCCTTTTTCCCAAAAGCTACACTCCGCCTCTGATTCAGGCAAAAAATGCCATTCAACACTTTATTGAAAAGTTAAACATTGGGAAAGATAAACTAGGATACATTGGCTTTTCAAATGAGGTAAAACTGCGGATACCGCCCACCCAGAATAAAGAGAAGCTGATTCAGTCTTTAGAAAATTTAGAGGCAGCAGCCTCTACGGCCTTTTACGATGCCCTTATGGTGGCTCTGCAGAATTACGAATCTGATTACGGAATGAAGGTCATCATTGCCTTAACCGACGGCAACGACAACAGTTCTGTTTTCACCTTCGACGATGTGGTTGACCTATCCAAGGAAAAGCAAATTCCCATTTACATCATTGGTTTGGGTGAAGTCAATGCAGACAGTCTAAATGTATTGGCCTCAAAAACCGATGGTCAATTTTTTTATGCCCCTACGGCCAATGTGCTTGACAGCACCTACCAAATCATTCAAAATCGGATAAATGCCTTTTACGAGCTCATTTACGAATCCAAGAATCTGTCAGCATCAGACACCCTGCGTTCCATTTACCTCGGATTTATGGCGGCTGATTCTACCTTGTTGTACGATGAAGCTACCCTGCGGCTGCACCCCGAATTGCGCCAACGGTTAATTGAAATTTCAGAACAGCGCAGGCAAGCAAAAAATCAAAACAATGCGCTAGCCCTTCTTGGCTTTATATCGGTCGCCGCTATCGGAGCCGGTTTGGTTTTCTTCACATTCCGACCCAAAAACCAAAAGCGTATCGATGGCTTAACGCTGCTTCCCAATCCGGCAGATACCATTACTATCGCTAAGCTTAAGCGTAAAGTGAAATCCGGGAAGTGGCAGGTTACTTCCCAGCATGGACACAGCATGTTTGAACAAGAATCTACTTCTTCCGAACTTCAATTGAATGTAGGGTCCTGGCCCACTGGAACCTATGTTTTAACCTTCACTTCGCCCAAAGGCGAAATCCATCGGGCGAATTTGCTTGTACAGCATTAGTAAAAAGCGAGTTCGACCGATTTCAATTAGCGCCGTTCAGAGCACATCTTCGAATACCACAAATCGAGGTGGACTGTTTTACAACTAGTAGAGGAAGGTAGCTGGGGACTGTTATTTTGGTGGGCGGCTGATCCGGCTATCGCAGGTAGTCCTCCTGCCCGTGCTCGCAGCCCTAACGGTTTTGGGTAGCTCACAAGCTCGCTCCCAAAACCGTGGGGCTGCGGCACGATGCAGTTGTGGGCTACCTAGCTCTATCCGGGCCGGGCGGCCCGAAACTCCTTATCTCAACAAATTAACATTGCCTCTAAATTCATGGTATTCACCATAAAAATCTCGAACAATGATTTTGTAAACGTAAATGTCTTGTTTCGCTGGGCCATTTAAATATTGGCCATTCCAGCCCTTTTTCATGGGCTCCAGATTTTTCAAATAAGCCACCTCTTCTCCCCAGCGATTGAACACCCACATTTCAGCCTCAACAATGCCTCGGCCATGCACCATAAACTCATCGTTGGTACCGTCGTTGTTGGGTGTGAATGAATTGGGTATGTACACCGTGAAATCTGAGTTGATGCGTACCGTGTGGTATACAGAATCAGAACACCCTTTATCGGTAGCAATCCAAAGGTAAACCACGTAAGTGCCCGTGTCAGCAGGATAAACATGAGATACATGTTGAGAAGTATAGGTACTTCCCTCACCCATTTCCCAATAGAATTGGGTTGGATTTCCTAAGCTTAAATTGGTGAACTCTAAATTCCGCTGAACGATGGTTGGGTTTTCAGGAGTAAAAGCAAATTCTGCATCGGGTAAGGCATACACCTTGATGGTATCAGTAAAGGTCACGGTAGTATCGCAATTCTTATCGGAATTGGCATACAATGAAACCGTATAATTACCCGGAGTCATATAATACTGGGTTGGATTTGCCATGCTGGCCGTTTGTCCATTTCCGAAATCCCAAAGGTAACTGCTCACGGTATTGCTTCCAGGTATGGTAGTATTGTTGGTGAAATTCACAAACAATGGAGCACAGCCCTCAAAGGGGAATGGGGTAAAATCAACCCGAGGTCTGGGGTAAATAGAAACCGGCTTGGTTACACTATCGATGCAGCCTTGGTTGCTGGTGGCCACCAAGGTCACCATGTATGTACCATCGGCAGGGAATACAGCCGTTGGATTGGCAACGAAGGAATTGGGCAAGGTTGGAGTGGCAAAATCCCAAATGTAGCTGGTAATGCTTCCACCCTGAATGATGGAGGAGTTCGTAAAAGTCACTGTTTCCCGGCTGCATTCGCTTGGTGCACTAAAATCAGGTTGAGGCAATGGATGCACTGTGGTATTGCCATAGGCTGTATCTGCACAACCGTTCGCAGAAATGACAATCAACTGAATTGGATATGTGCCAGGGTTTTGATACGTATGATTTGTCACACCTTGGTTTCCTGTGGCTCCATTCCCATAATCCCAGAACCACTGCGCCACTGTCCCATTGGTTACCGTAGATTGGTCGGTAAAAATCGTGGGAACACCATGACAAACGTTGGGGACTGAAATTGCTGCCTGCGGCCAATGGTAATTGGTATAGGGTATGGTTACAGTATCTAAACAACCTTCATCGCTTGTTACAATTAAGGTAACATTGTAGGTGCCATTTCCAGGATAGGTATATGTGGGAGAAGGTTGTGTACTAGTTTGTCCGTTTCCAAAATCCCAGCTCCAGTTCTGAATAACTCCGGGGTTAGAAATTGAAGACTGATCTGTGAACGGAGCAATCATCCCGCAGGAAGGAGGCAAAGCAAAATTGGCTACCGGTTTAGGAGTAATCAACAAACTTTGAGATACGGTATCGGTACAGCCTCCAACACCTGCAACCACCAGCGTAACCGTATAAGTGCCATGGGTTCCATAGGAGTGCTGAGGGTTTTGTTGGGTAGAAGATTGACCGTTGCCAAAATCCCAATTCCACGTGGCTATGCTTGAATTTGGAATGGTCGATTGATCTGTAAAGGGAGCAAAAGAACCAAAGCAGGTTTGGGGTACAGAAAATGCCGCTTGAGGTATAGACCAGGTCACGAATGGCTGCACCAACGTATCAGAACAACCTTCGTTTGAAACCACAACTAGAGATATGTTGTAGGGCCCAGGCACCGTATATTGATGCGATGGATTTTGCTGATTTGCAGTTTGACCATTTCCAAAGTCCCAAGCCCAGCTGACAATCGTACCTGGATTGGCAATCGTAGACTGGTCGGCAAAGGCATTCAACAAACCACAGGAATCGGGCAATGAAAAATTAGCCACCGGTGTTGGAGGAACGTTTACGCTTTGCGTAATGGTATCGGTGCAACCACCTTGACCTGTTACAATCAACGTAACGTTGTACACTCCATGGCTAGGATAACTGTAATTGGGGTTTTGCTGAGTACTGCTTTGTCCATTGCCGTAATCCCAATTCCAATTGGTAATGGTAGAGTTGACGATGGATGAATTGTCTTGAAATGGAACTGGATTTCCATGGCAGGTTTGTGGACCGGTAAAGGCTGCTGTAGGAATAGACCAAACTGTAAATGGTTTAATAATTGTGTCGGAACAGCCTTGATTGGAGGAGACAATCAATTGAACATTATACACGCCTGGAGAAGCATAGGTATAATTTGCGTTGGCAGTATTGGCGGTTTGTCCATTCCCAAAATCCCAGGCATACGAAGTAATAAAGCCAGGAGGAGCAATGGTAGAAGAACTTCCAATGGGCCCTGATAAGCCACATGATGGAGGAAGAACAAAATCTGCAACTGGGGTTGGTGGCACATTCACCACTTGAGTAGCTGTATCAGAACAACCTCCAGGCCCCGTAGCTATAAGCGTAACGGAGTATTGTCCGGGGTTCACATAGTTCATGGAAGGGTTCAATTGCGTTGAAGTCTGTCCATTTCCTAAATTCCAATTGTACGACATTTGTCCATTGCCCTGAATGCTCGAGGTATTGGTAAAGGGTACTGAATTCCCGTGACAGGTTTGTGGAGCTGTAAACGAAGCTACGGGAATGGCATATCTGGTAATTTGCTGAGTCGCAGTCCCAGTACAACCATCACTAGAGGTAGCGGTAAGCGTAATTGAGTAATTACCCGGATTGGTATAATTAAAATTCGGATTGGCTGATGTAGAGGTTTGACCGTTCCCTAGAACCCATTGATAACTTGCGATGGTTCCGGGTGGAGCTATCGTAGAAGTATTGGTAATTTGACCCGTTAAACCACAAGGGGGAGGCATGGTAAAGGACGCCACAGGATTGGGATTAACCGTAACCGATTGAATTGCCGTATCAACACATCCACCAGGTCCAGTCACAATCAACTGAGCTGTATAGGTACCCGGATTGGCATAGGTATGCCAAGGACTTGCTTGAACAGATGTATTTCCATCGCCAAAATCCCAGGAATGATTCATTAGGCCGCCACCCAAAATCGTAGAGGTATTGACGAATGGCATAACCTGGCCGTGGCATACATTATTAAACGTAAAACTGGCGCTGGGGATTGAGTTCATGGTGACCGGACTGACAATGGTATCGGCGCAACCGTTGTTATCTGTAACTACAAGAGTTACATTGTATGTACCCGGAGAATTATAGGTATGGGATGGATTTTGAAGTGTATCAAATGAACCATCACCAAAATCCCAGCTCCAAGAAACCAAACTTCCTGGTTGAGAGATTGAAGAGGAATCGGTAAATACACGAACCATTCCACAGGCGGAATCGGCTACAAAATCGGGAGTTAAAATGGGGGGTACAACCACAGGAAGCGTGACCGTATCTTCGCAGCCCACCTGAGCGGATGAAATCAATGTTACATTGTACGACCCGGGATTGGCGTATTGGTGAATCGGATTTTGTTGAGAAGAATTCGGGCTACCATCACCGAAATCCCAGTTCCAAACTGCAGGCTGAACACCAGGAATAGTGGTAGAATCATTAAACTGCAATGTTCCATTGCACAAATTCTGGGTAAAAAAGTGAGCTGCAGGAAGCACCGGATTGATGTTGGCAGAAAGTTGAGCAGTACAACCGGTAGCTGAAGTCAATGTAACTTGATACACGTTTTGACCCCAGGTAGGATTCACAATTGAAATTTGCTGAGTGGTAGCTCCATTTGACCATTGGTAACCCACAAACCCCGGAGGAGCAACTAAGGTAGCAACTGTATCTCCTACACAATAAGTGATATCAATTTGAAGTGGGCGGCATTCGGCGGCTAAATATGCATAACCATAGTGACCAGAATAATCGCAGTCACCCGTTCTAGCTTCAATTGTAACAACCTGACCCACATAATTCAACAGATTTACGCCGGTTGTGGTCCAGTTTCTCCACCGAACCTGACCTTGGTTTACAAAGCCGGGGACGTTGTTGCCGGCAGCTACCTGATAAAAAGTACAAGGGATAATCCCTCCATTTTGATTTTTAACCTGCATTTCAAAGCGAGGCTGAGCTATAGGGGGATGGCCGGGGTCTTGCAATACCACCGCATACCTATAAATAAACAGGGCATTTTGCTGAGAAACCGTAAACGAGTAGGTTAAACTTTCCGCCTGAGCCCCTACCTGACTGTTCCCTAAGCGAGCGGATTGAGGAGTGCCAGGAGGCGTTCTTGTTAGAGCATTAATAATGGGGTCAAGACCCGGAGTCATAATGGTATGACGACCATTTTGAATGGTGTTTGGATTCGTAATCACAATAGGACAGCAGTTGCCAATTCCACCAACCCAGTTTTGAAATCCATTCATGGAGAAATCTGCATTTGGACAACCAGCACCGGGCTGACTAAAGCCAACCAAAGGAGCGAGCAGCATTAGAAGCAATGCTACCGGAATCTTGAAAGAATGAGGTAATTTCATCTCCATAAAATGGCAATTTCTAGGAATTAGACCTTAAATTTTAAAAAAAGTTGCAGGGTGGTTATAAATTTCCATGTCAACAACGCTTATCGGATAAGGTTGATGTGCCCGTGATACTCATGAACCAAATTAAAAAAGTCTCGAACGACCAACCGATATGCGTAGGTGCCCTGGGGTGCAGGACTTCCATTGTAACTACCGTCCCAACCTTTATTTAAAGGTGCCAAATGTTCACCCCTATATAAAGAAGCTCCCCAGCGATCAAAAATTTCTAAGTCAGCTTCTACAATAGCCGTCCCAGCAATGGTAAAAAATTCATTTAAGCCATCTCCATCGGGGCTGAACGTATTTGGAACATACACATTGTATTCAGGAATCACCTTAACCCAGCGCCAGGTGGTATCAGCACAACCCCATTGATTGAATGTAACCAATCGTACTGGATATGAATTTGTATCTGATGCATAATAAATTCTGGGATTCTCATCCGTAGAATTCATTCCATTGCCAAAATCCCACTCGTAATTTTCACCCATATCAGATCGATTTCTAAATTGTACAAGAGGATTGTTCACTGTTGGTTTTTCTGGAGTCCAATCAAAAGCCGCTGTAGGTTGAGGCCGTACTGTGATGTAATTGTTTAAGGTGAGTGAAGTATCACAACCTTGATCAGAAACCGCATACAAGGTCACCGAATATGAACCTGCGGCGTTGGGGTATGCGTGGCTTGGAGAGGCCTGAGTAGAAGTTCCGCCATCTCCAAAGTTCCATACCCATTGAACCACTGAACCAACATCAATGGTAGATTGATTATCAAAGAAAGGCACCACAGGGTAACAACCAGACAATGGACTGGCATCCCAAATCAGATTTGGTTTTGGCCAAACGGTAGCAGTTTTAACCACCGAATCAACGCATCCCGCGGCACTTGTAGCAGTTAAAACAATAGGCCAATCTCCGGCATTGGGAATCAACAAGGTTGGATTTACCACCGTTTGCGATGGGATACCCGAACCAAAGTTCCATTGATAACTTGCAATGCTACCTTGAGAAATGCTACTCGAATTTACAAATTGGCTATTGAAACCTTCGCAGGGTGAATTAACCGTGAAATCCACCACAGGTAAGGGCAGAATTGTCAACATTTGAGTCAATGTATCTGTACAGCCATCGGCAGTGGTAACCACCAAGGTCACCGGATACGAACCTTCCGTCGGATAGATGAGCGATGGGGTTGGATTTCCCGAAATTTGAGCCCCATTCAGTCCGAAATCCCATTCCCAATTCACAATTTGAGAGAAGGGAACGGTTGATTGATCTACAAAAGCTACAGGATTCTCTGCACAGGTTGTTGGAGAAAGAAACTGAGCGGTTGGGAACGCCCAGTTTGTAAAAGGAGCGGTGTAGGTATCGGTACATCCATTGGCCGAAGTCACGGTCAAACTTACCTGCCACTGGCCCGGTTGAGTATAGGTATGTGTTGGGTTTTGAACGGCGGAGGTTGAGCCGTTACCAAAATCCCAAGCCCATCCAACAATTTGACCAGGTCCGCTTGGTGTGGTTGAATTATCTAAAAACTGATTCATCAAACCACAATCCGTTGGCAGAATAAAGTTGGCGATGGGGTCTACATCCAATACAGAAATAGGAAATTGCACACTATCCTGGCATCCCATTGGCGCAGTAATCACCAAGGAACCGGTGTAATTGCCATAATTGGCATAGGTATGAGTAGGATTGGCCTGAGTTGAGGTACTTCCGTTTCCAAAATTCCAGAAGTAATTTGTGAAGGTGTAACCGCTGGTATCGGCAAAGGTCATTTGACCCGAACATCCAGGGGTAATCGAAACTGAATTGGATAAATCAATCACCTGAATGCAGACCGTATCAGAACATCCAAAACCCGTTGAATCACTTATAGTTACAACAATACAAGTGTCGTTTTGAACGGAAAACAGGGTGTCTGAGGTAGCATTGGCACCGGACAATCCGGTTGACCATGAATAGTTCCCGGTGGACCCCCCGTTGATGTTGATGTCTTCCAGACCCCAGTTATCGCAACAGGTACCTGAAGAAAAGAATTGAATCCAACGGAATTTAGTACTTGCGGTTTGGGCAGCTGGAGGAATTGGAATGCTAACCGTATTCCAAACCGTGTATGGTGTTGGGCCGTTTGCCACCCCATTTGTCGTACCGGGATTGGTAGGCAATTGAATGCCCGCCGGAGAAAAGTACGTGATATCAACCCAAGAAGCTCCATTGTTAATGGAATACTGCAAAGAAACGCCTTCCCGTGCTAAATCGGGTCCTTCGCAAGGTGTCATCCCCCCTTGCTGACTAAAAATAAAACTAAAATCAATGGTTCCGCCCCCGGTTACATTTAAGGTGGCAGTTTGAATTTCTGGGGTTGAATTTCCGGAACTTGCCGCCCAATAGTAAGGCGTACCACTTGGACTAGGACCGCAGGGTGACGTAAAGGATGTCGTTCCCGTAGTGGACCAACCCGAAGGCAGAGTTCCAGAATTAAAATTGAAATTGTATCCCCCACCGCTCTGCAACATTCCGTTTGCCGAAATGATCACATTAGAACCTTGACAAACAGGATTAAAATTTGCCGAAGCCGTAATGTTGCACAATTGCTGTGAGAAAGCCGGCATGAAAGCCAAACTTAAAACCGCTGATAGAATGTATTTTTTAAACATAGGCGAGTTTTCACTTCCTTGCAAATTTATTAAATTAATCAATGCCTAGATTCATTTTAACGACTTTACGCTGCATTCCTTAATTACTTATTGAAATTTACACACCAAAAAACTGCTTGAAAAGAAAGAAAAGGAGGCATAAACAGTAGAAAGCAAAGGCAATTCCACCTCAATGCCGAAGTAAACAAAACGCATACGAATTGAAAACAAATCAATTCAAATACTCCTGTCATTTTTTCATCGTCTGAAAAAAAATCTTCTAGAGCCCTTAAAGTTTTGAGGCATTGCGGCAGGGATTGAAGGAGCTAGCTCTGCAATTGGAAGCCCGGCGGACCGCGCGGTGCGGAGGCGACCTTGGGAGCCCCCGCAAACCCGCTGGACCGCAGGGCTGCCATTGCAGACTAGCCCTGAAAGCCCGTTCGCCGCCCAAATTTAAATTTTTATTAAGTTCCAGATTTAATTTTAGAGCAAACTACTCTGCTGAATCCTGAGGCAATATCAGGAAATTCGCAAGCGAGTCCGATCTACATTTCAGGAAAATCGGTTCGGGAATACACCTCTAAAATCACATCTAAAATGGCTGGCATGCTTGCCAATGCCAAGGTGTTTGCTGCATCGCTCCACGCAGAATCAGGATGCGGATGTGTTTCCATGAAAAATCCATCAACACCCAGCGCAGATGCTGCCTTAGCAAGAACTACAGCCATTTTTCGCTCTCCCCCGCTCACTCCATTCAATCCACCGGGCGATTGAACAGAATGCGTAGCATCAAACACCACAGGGCCCCAAGGCTTCATTTTTTCAATGCCTCTGAAATCCACTACCAGGTCTCTATACCCAAATGTGCTACCCCGTTCGGTCAACCAACAAGACCGATCTGTCCGCCCCGTCTTTTCCACCACGAACTTCATATCATCGGGAGACAAAAACTGTCCTTTCTTAATATTCAAATGGCACTTTGTTTGACCGGCAGCCACCAATAAATCCGTTTGCCGGCACAAAAAAGCGGGAATTTGAATTACGTCTACCACTTCTTCAAGGTGAGGAAGCTGCCAACTTTCATGTACATCCGTAAGGACCTTCAGTCCCAGGCGCTGCTTGATCTCCCACAGAATCTCCAATCCCTTTTCCATTCCATGCCCGCGGCGGCTGCCCAGCGAAGTGCGGTTGGCTTTATCAAAAGAGGCCTTGAATATGTAGGGCATGGAACGCGCTTGACAGGCCGCCTTCATTTGTTCCGCAACTTCTAAACACAAATCCAAGGACTCAGCCACGCAAGGTCCAGAAATAAGAAATGGGCGGCTTGAACTAAAAAAATCAGATTCAATAGGCATCGTGAATTCGAATTACGCCCACTAGGGCTTGATTGGCATCTACAACGGGCAAGGCGGAGCGTTTTTGAACTCCCGATTCCATTAAATGTATGGCTTCTCCCAGGAAATTAGAAGGTAAACATGTTGTAGGATTCGGATTCATCAAGGATGTTGCCAAACAGGTTTCTACGGAAGTCCCATTCACCAATGCACGCCGAATGTCGCCTTCAGTAATAATTCCCAGCAATTTCCCCTGAACCTCAACGCAGGCCAAGCCCAGTGGTTTTTCTGTCATAGCAATCAGCACCTCGCGCATGCTTTGCTCGGGATTGATTCGCGCCACAGATTCCAAGGGATGCATCACCTGCTCTACCCGCAGGCTCCAATTTTTCCCCAATTGCCCCGCTGGATGAAACCCAGAAAAATTGGAGTAGCTAAAGCCGGTGGCATCTGCCCAGGCAAACATTAAGGATTCACCTGCAACCATTGCCACTACAGTGCTGCAGGAAGGCGCTAAATTCAAGGAATCGGCTTCAGCACTTACCGAGCAATCTAGATTCACTGTCATGGCATTGGCCAATATGCCTTGGGGATTCCCGAGCAATCCAAGGGAAGAGATTTGGTGCATCTTCAACCAGTTGGAAAGTTTAATTTGCTCTTCGCTGTTGCCACTTTTTGAAATAAAAATGGCCAAGCAGCCCGGCGAAAAATACCCCAAATCACCATGAAAGGCTTCTGAAGGCAACATAAAAACGGCCCTTTTACCCAATGAACGAGCCGTTGCTGCTAATTTCCGGGCAATGTAGCCGCTTTTTCCCGTTCCTATAAAAATCCATTCCTCCGATTCGGACAGCAAAGCCAGTGCTTGGGCCCAATGAACCTCCCATTTGTCCTCAAGACCAATTAAGGCCTGTCGGTAACGGGAAATGTATTCTCCGGGGTTTGAGGACTGCATCATACTGACAAAGATATACAAGGACTGCCAATTTGTCCCTATCCTTTGCGCTGGTATGCTTTTTGAATTAGCAGGAGAAAAAATTAATTATGTCGTCAACCAAAGAATCAGTTTCAAGGCAAGGTAGCATTCAGGTGCAAACCGACAACATTTTTCCAATCATCAAGAAATTCCTGTATTCAGACAATGAAATTTTTTTACGGGAATTGGTTTCAAATGCCACCGATGCCATCCAAAAAACCAAAGTGCTTGGATCGGTAGGTGAGTTTAAAGGCTCAATGAAAACCCCGAAAGTTGAAATTAAATTGGATAAAGAGGCCAAAACGCTTACTGTATCTGATAACGGGATAGGAATGACTGCCGAGGAAATGGAAAAGTACTTGAATCAGGTCGCTTTTTCCGGAGCCAGGGAGTTTTTAGAAAAGTACAAGGGCGTTGAAGACAAGCAAACCATTATTGGCCACTTCGGTCTAGGATTTTATTCGGCCTTTATGGTAGCCGCGAAAGTAGAGGTGGTGAGTAAGTCGTTCCAAACCGGAGAACCCGCCCACCGTTGGACCTGCGATGGAAGTCCCTCCTACTCTATTGAACCGGCTACGCGCAAAACTCGAGGAACCGATGTAATTCTTCACATGTCAGAAGAAGGAGAGGAATTTTTGGACCAAAATCGAGTGAAAGGCATATTGACCAAATATGGCAGTTTTTTACCCGTTCCTGTTTTCTTTGAAAAAGAGCAAATCAACAACACAGAGCCGGCTTGGACCAAAAAACCTGCCGACCTGAGCCAAGAAGATTACGCCTCCTTTTATAAGGAGCTCTACCCCGGCTCCTTTGAAGACCCTTTATTCCAAATTCATCTGAATGTCGATTACCCTTTTAATCTGACCGGTATTTTATATTTTCCGAAAATCAAGGAACACTTTGATGTTCAGCGGAAAAAAATCTCATTGTACTCCAATCAGGTGTTTATCACCGACTCGGTAGAAGGCGTGGTGCCTGAGTTTCTAACGCTTCTGCATGGGGTACTGGATTCTCCAGATATTCCTTTAAACGTCTCCAGGTCGTACCTTCAGGCCGATGCCAATGTGCGAAAAATTAGCAGTCACATCACCAAAAAAGTAGCGGACAAATTGGAAGAAATGTTCCAAAACAACCGCAGTGATTTTGAAAGCAAATGGAACGACATTCGGATTTTCGTTCAATATGGTGCCATCACAGACCAGAAGTTTGCAGAACGGTGTAAGAAGTTTTCTTTGTTCGAGAATTTGAATGGAAGCTTCCATACCATGGAAGAACTTCAAGCCAATCTGAAAGAGGCGCACACTGACAAAAACAATCAGTTGGTAATTTTATACTCTGCCGATCCCGAAGCCGACCATGCCTACATTTCTCGTGCAACCGAGCGGGGATATCAGGTGTTTAAAATGAGTAGTCCGTTGGAATCTCATTATTTGGGCCATTTGGAACAAACTCATGAATCGGTCAAATTTGCCCGAATCGATTCTGATTCTCCAGAAAAATTAATCGACAAGGGCATTGAAGTTCCCTGTTCTTTAAGCGAAGAACAGCGCACTGAGCTTCAGGGAATTTTTGAATCGTTGAAGGAGGAATCTTCCTTAAGCATGGCGGTGGAAAATTTATCCAGCTCAGACATGCCGGTAACGATTACGGAATCGGAATTCATTCGCCGAATGAATGAGATGCAGCAAATGAATGCCATGGGGGGGCAAGCCTTCCGGATGCAGTCGGCTGTAGTTAATGCCAACCATCCCATCATGCTATCCATTCTTCAAAAAGAGACAGAAGAGGATAAAAAAGCGGTGGCCAAGCAAGTGTTAGATATGGCCTTACTGAGCAAAGGCATGTTAAAAGGTGAAGCATTAACACGGTTCTTGGAACGGTCGCTCGAACTGCTTAAATGAGTCGGATAGCCCCTTCTAACTGGAAGCGAATATTGAGCTTTCCTTTGGTGGCCATGGTTCGGCTGTACCAGTGGATTATTTCGCCTTGGCTGCCCGCCGCCTGTCGTTACACGCCGACCTGCAGCCACTACATGGTTGAGGCCTTGCAAAAGCACGGCCCCATTCGGGGCTTATGGCTTGGGTTAAAGCGGATTGGCCGCTGCCACCCTTGGGGCGGATTTGGGCATGACCCAGTGCCGTAAATCCTTGAATTTCAGCGATAAAGGGATTCTTTGATGAATTTTCTTAATTTCTAGTGGGGCGGCTGCCGGGCTTTCACCGGTTGTCCGCAGTTGGCAGAAGGCTGGCCCAGCGGGTTTGCGGTGGCTCCTAAAGTCGCCTCCGCACCTCGCGGGCCAGGCTCTGCCACCTTTGCGGGCAACCGTGTTCAATCCCTGCCGCAAAAGAAACCGGCGTAGATTTTCTACCACCTGCACAGGCTAAACCCTTGAATTCAATGCATGCCAGGTCTTGTTTCAGAATTTGAAACCTAAGTGAAAAAACTTCAGTCGAAGCCTCAGGAATGGTGTTGGTTGCCAACGCTTTTTAATGCCCACATGCTTGCAAAAACAATCAGGAGCAGAAGTAAGGAGTAAAACCCATCTTCCAAGGGGACGGAGCCCAAGCGAATGCCCAGATTTTCAGCATCGTTATACCATACAATAGGCAAAGCGGTGAGCACGCCGTTCACAGAAAAAAAGGGAATTAGATGCACCAACCACATCAAGCCCAGTTTCCCCATATGTCTATTGCCCCAGAACCAACGGTGTAAAAGTAAGAGAAGCAACAAAAGGCCAAAAGTAATTCTAGGATACCAGGCATTGAAACCCAAGAAAAAGAGTCCTGCGGCGGTCAGCATCCAAATCCACCAAATGGCATTTCTGAACCGAAAAAATGGGTCTCCAAAGTACGCTTCTAAGCAGGCATAAATAAATACGGTGGCATATGGAACGGCGATAAAGAACAACCACTCTTCAATGGGAAGATGCCAGATGTAAAGCCCGGTCAAGTAGCTGGGATTAAAGCCCCAGATGCCATGAATCGTAAACGCAATATCCCAAGGAATAAATACCAGCATTCCCATAAAAATACCGGGAAACAAATACTTCCATTGTTTGTAAAAAGCGACCTTTTTATCAAACGACAAGACCAAGGTTGAGACCAAGGTCAACACATCCAACAGCAGATAGGTGTATTTACCTGTCCACTCGAAAATCATAGCATATTCATGGAATGCCGGGCGAAAGAACGCAACAGGATGCTCACCTTTCGAGCATTGTTAATTCGAATGCGCTCCTGCATAATTCGTTCAGGTTGAATGGCCTTTATTTTTCGGAACAATTTAGTGTAGTACCGGTACGCCAGGTAAACTCCAATTTGTGCTCCTTTAGGTAAGCGACGAATGCCCTCTAAAGCATGGTCAAAATCCTTTTGAATATCGGCTTCAATTTCCTTTTTGGCCGACAAATTGAAAGCGGTCCAATTCAAATTCGGGAAATACACTCGTCCTCTGGATTGGTAATCATCGCCCATATCGCGTAAAAAATTCACCTTTTGAAAAGCGGCACCTAAGCTTTTTGCATGGGGCTCGAGCTGCTGGTACAATTCCTTATTGCGTTCGCAGAAAACCTGCAGGCACATCAATCCAACCACTTCAGCAGACCCATAAATATAGGTTTCGTAGCTTTTTTGATCGTGGCTGTTTTCATCGATATCCATTTCCATGCTGTACAAAAAGGCTTCAATCAATGAATGATCTATGTTGTATTCATTTACGGCCAGCTGAAAGGCATGGAGGACTGGGTTCAGGCTAATTTTACGTTCAATCGCCAACCAGGTTTCGCGTTTAAACTCATCTAACAGCATTCGTTTGTCGTGCTCGTGAAAGGTATCTACAATTTCATCGGCAAAACGCACAAAGCCATAAATGGAATATACGGGGGTTTGGAATTTGGGAGCCAACATACGTATTCCCAGCGAAAACGATGTGCTGTAGCGGCGCGTAATGTGGCGGCTACATTCTTGTACGGTTAAATTATACAGTGGGATGCTCATGTTGAATGCGTTCGGTGACTAATTTTGAACTAATGACAACGATGGGAAGGCCTGTTCCTGGAATGGTACTGGCGCCCACGTAATATAAATTATTGAGAGATTCGTCTTTGTTGGCTGGCCTGAATGCCCCAATTTGATTTAGGCCGTGTGCCAAGCCCAAACCACTTCCACGGTATAAATTGAAGGTGTTTTGCCATTCATCGGGCGGCATTACCCGACGTACTTCCGTATTTCCGGCCAAATCAAAACCGGTACGCTCCGATAAATCAGCGATGATGGTGTCGGCAAGTTGATTTGCATCTGACCAATCTGGCTTAAACCGTAAGTCAGGAACCGGACATAAAATGAAAATATTTTCACAGCCTTCCGGGGCGCAAGCCGCATCGCTTTTTGAAGAAACATTCACATAATAATAGGGCTTTTCAGGGTTCACAGAAAGCTTAAAAATCTTATCTGCATACTCTTGAAAATTGGTACCCAAAAAATAATTATGATGGTGCAAACCTTCCACCTTTCCTTTTACTCCCAAATAAATGGTGAAGGGACTTAAGGTCCAATCCATCTTATCGAGAGCCTTTTCATTGAATTTAGGTCGTCCAAGCAATTTACCGCGAAAGGATGCCGCATCTGAATTAATCACAAACACATCGGCCGTGTACCTATTTCCATGTTGATCTTCCACGGCGTTCACCTTACCATTGGTTTCGTGTACGCGAACGATTTCTGTTTCGTATTTGAATTCAACACCACGCCGTTTCAATTCTTCTACCAACTTCGTTGTAATGGTATACATTCCTCCTTTTACACTCCAGTATCCATCGTGTTGCAGTTCAGTATAATTCAACAATTTATATACGGCAGGAGTATCAAAGGGGGTAGCCCCAAGAAAAAAGGCAACTAGGCTAAAAATCACCTTCACTTCATGCGAATCGAAATGATTGTCCAATTCAGACCACATAGAGCGAAACATAGCCGGGGCATGTTTCCAGGGTACCCCAGCCATCGACATCAGGTAATCGAGTTTGCCGTTGAAGTTTTTCTTTACAATTCGATATTCTGTATCGTGAAAAATTTCTTTTGCCCCAGCCAAGTAGCGTTGGCATTTCTTGACAAAATCGGGTTCAATGTCTTGAAATTCTTGAGCCAGTTTTTCCAATTCTCGAAAGATTTGAAACTTTCGGTCGCTGCCGGCAAAATTGACAGTGTAAAGGGGAGACAGCTGTTGGTAGGTCAACGGGTTCTCCATGTTGCAAGAGGAAAAGAGTTCATCAAACTCGTAACTCATGGAGAAAAAAGACGGCCCAAGGTCGAAGGTGTATCCCTTTTCAGAGTAAGTATTTAGGCGGCCACCGGGAGTGTTGTGTTTTTCAACGATGCGAACCTGATATCCGAGCGTGGTTAATCTCAAGGCTGTTGAAAGGCCTCCAAGACCAGAACCAACTATAATTGCATTCTTTTTCACAAGGTTGAATTGTTAGAATTTAAGGGATAAGTACGGGACAATTTAGAACTTTGTTTTGGCCAATACTTTGATTTAACGAATAAAAATCCAAAGGCTTCTCCATTTTCCTTACCCAAGCTTTTGTGGTGAATTTTATGCGCCTTTCGAAGCGCGAGCAAATATGGATTTTGGGTATGCTTAAACCATGAAAAGCGTTGATGAACAAAAATATCATGCACAAAAAAGTAAGCGGCGCCATAACCGGCAATACCCAGGCCGGCAGAAAATCTCCAATCCATATGTTCAGACCCACTTACAATTAAAACCATAGAAAGCAGAGCAAATACAACCCCAAACACATCGTTCAATTCGAACCTCTTGTACTTTGGGGTGTGGTGGTCCTTGTGCAATGACCACAGAAATCCGTGCATAATGTACTTATGCGTAAACCAAGCCACTCCCTCCCAAAGGATGAAAAAGAAAAGAAACACCAAAATATGCAACCACCAAGTCATGGGTAAAATATCTGTTTTTGTAACAAAATAGAAAAGAAAATGTTCTCGAATTTGAGCATCAAACTAGTTCAAGGGGTAAAGTTTATTCTTCAACATTCTGCCTTCTATTTGACCAGAAAGCATTTGATTTTCCCAAGGGGATTTTGATTCAGCAGGGGTATGGCCTTCCGGATTCCAAAATGTAAATTCGGCATCCATACCTTCCTCTATCCGTTGCTCTGCAAGACCTAAGGCTTTTCTTCCTCCAATGGAAATGACCTGCACGAACTCAGAGGGGCTCATTCGTTCTTTGAGTTTGGTCCAAGCGGCTAGGGTAAAATTAGCTAGAGTAGATTGGCCAAAAGGTACCATTGGGAAAGGTAAATCGATGGCATCGGGGTGCCAAGGCCTATGGTCGCTGCACAGAAACGAAATCAGTCCAGATTTAAAGGCTTGGAACCAGTTATCTAAAGAGAGCTCGGGAGCCAAGGGCGGCCAAAACTTAAACTGCTCTGAAAAGTCTTGCATGGCAGAATCAGACCACCAGAAGTACTGTGGTGCTGTACCCAGTATTACTTCGTTTGAGAATTTTGAATTCGGGATGTTCATGGTGGATGACAAGAGCGGATACACCATTTTTTTATTGGTGTATTCGGCCAAATTTGATAGATTTTGAAGGTACTCACTTTCTACAAAATTGGGCATTCCATCCAGCCCCATGGTTAAAGCCGATACTCCTTCCCAAATCTGATAATTCCTTCCAAAATCAGGCTCGGGCAACACATTCCATAGGTGGTGGTTCGGCATAATGGAGGTGTATTTTGCTGCTTCAAGTGCCAATGCCGTCTTCGCATGATTGGGAAATCCGTCGGTAAAACCGACTGCACCTGCCTGAGCATACATCCCATAATTAACCATCCTTTTGCCTTCCAAATGTTGAGAAAGTGGTGCAAAAGCCAAGGCATTAACCGCTTCAATTCCAGAAGGAAATGGATTAAATTCCATTCCATTCATGGGTTCAGAGGCCTGCATTTTAGATGGACTTAAGGCCAGGGTGGTAATTCCTGATTTCTCCACCTGAACCATCCAATCCGCAACAGATTGATGGTGTTCTTCACCTGCCTTTGCCCCATGATTCCATGGATCAACCCAACCCGGAGAAATGCAATGGAACTGCTGGTAAACTCTTGCATCATTAGGAAATTCCTGAATATCCACTGCCATTTTCACTACCCTACCCTCTTCCACCAATACATCAACCACTTGATCATTCCAAGAAGATTGAGGGTCGGTTACTTTCACATTTTTAATGAGGTAAATTGTATCGTTCATCGATTCCACATTTTAAACCAGAAAATTTCCAAAGCAAGGAAAAATAAGGCGAATAGAATCAGCCAGAATTGAAGATTCAATGGACCTTGCTGAGAAGCCCCTTCCCAATCTTTGGATTGAGCAATGCTAAATTGTTCTGCCAAATTCTGCCGTTCAAGGGTTGAATTCAGGCTGTCGGAGGTCAAAAAAACCAATTCTGATTCATTTGCCGGAAGTGAAACACCAAATATGCCTACGGTATCTGCCCCCAACGAAACCAGATATAAGCCTGGTCCAAGATTCCCCTTTCCCGGTCTTAGCTCATCCATCCTTCCCTTTGGAGTTCTTAAACCGAGCCATGATTCGTCTGGTCTTTGCCAGGGAGAAAAAGAATAAACAGGATCTTTAGTGTTTTCAGATTTAGGAACTATAATCACAACATCGGCATCGGAATTGAAGTGCCACAAAGCTTTAAACGTAGCTTGGTAAGCCATTTTCAAGGCCAAGGGAACAAACAAAGGGTGTTGGACAAACTCATTTCCCTCCTGACTTAAATCCATAGAAAACACCCAATGCTGTTGTGCGTTTTGGGTTGATTTCAATACCGATACCACCGGCAATCCGTCTTCTGTGCTCAGCAGAATTTGTTTGCTTAATCCTGTGCTGATTTTGGCAGAAGGCACCACCCTTGGCAACTTCATATCTGGATCTTGTCTGGAAAAAACGTCGGCATAAAATGGGTTGGAGGGGTCAGGAGGAGCCAAAGAAATAGGTTGGCCATTCATCGCTTCAACTGCAAAATTGAGGCCCTGTTCCATTTTGAGTCCTTGACCATTTTTTGAAAAAACCCATGCCACTGTGGTGCCCTGTTCTGATTTTTGCTTTAACAGTCCTAGAATTCCACTCGATAAATTTTTTGGCCCATTTACTAAAATCAGGTCTGCACCTTCTATGCTGCTCAGAGAAACGGAGCTTTCTGAGCTCACTGAATAATCGATGAGAGCGTCCGAGCGAAATAACCGTTCAAAAGAGGTAGTTGCTTGTGTTCCTCTAAGCTCAAATACCTTAATTTTTGAACCGGCGTAAAAACCAAAATCCATTCTATTGTCTCCTGAAAATGGATCTGCATCCAAATACACCGAGCCAAAAGACCAGCCGGAATGTTCTAATCGCGCCTTAAAGGAAATCTGCTGAGTGGAGTTTGGCGGAATAGTACTATTAACCGGAGGGAGCTCTCGGTTTGACAGATTAAAAAACACCTGTACGTCTTCCAGTGCTTCGGTCCCATGATTTCGTATTAATGCAGCGAATTCAACTTCAGTTCCGGCCAACAGAATAGGTGAGGCTACCCAAACAGAATCAATAGAAATATTTGGAACGGCCTCGACCGAAATGGGCAACAATGAAATTTGCCCAAGCGAATCTGTAGCGGTTGGAAAAGGCAGCATATTCCGTTGGAAATCTGACACAATGAGGCGCCCGAGGGGAGACGTTTCATCAGGCAGAGATAAGCGTTGGCGTTGGATGACCTCTGAAATGGTCCGGGAGGGGGCTCCTCCCGCAATTTGATTTAACCGTTGGAGTGCCTGAGATTTGGAAACAAACATTTGGTCTGAAGCAAAAAATTCACCTGTAAGAATTTGAATTTTAGCTTCATCTGGCAAGGAATGAATGTAGGCTCTAACGCGCTGAATGGATTCCTGCAATCCATCGCCCGCCGCATTTGAAGCCAACAGTAAGCTGGGAGAGTTATCTAAAAAAATAGAATATTGCTGTGGTTTTGATTGAGCATTTGGGTTAAACGTTGGGGCTGCGAAGAATAGAATCAGAGCAGCGAGTGCCAGGATTCTACTGAGCAGAATTAATCGATGTTTTAACTTATTTCGTTGTTGTTCTTCTTCCTTTAACCTAGATAAGGTTAACACATTTGGGAAAGGAAGAACCTTATATCGCCGTAAGTTTACTAAGTGTAAAATTAAAGGAACAACCAATAGCGGGAGAAACCACAAGGCCGTAGGCTGCTGAAAATGCATAATCAAAGGTACAATTAATAAAGAAACGGGGAGAGATAGTGGAAGCGGGTATTCCTCAAAAAAATCAAAAAGAAGCCGATTGAAATCCATTGAGATTCCAATCGGCGGTATAAGAGGTAGCTGAGATGTGGGGGCCTTAATTGGCTTTAAACATCGATTTTAGCGTATTTCGCATTTTGTTCGATGAATTCGCGACGTGGCGGGACATCGTCTCCCATCAGCATACTAAAAATGCGATCGGCTTCGGCGGCGCTATCGATTGTAACCTGCCTTAAGGTTCTAAAATCAGGGTTCATGGTTGTTTCCCACAATTGAGTGGCATTCATTTCACCCAAACCTTTGTAGCGTTGAATATTTACTCCGGACTCTTTGCCTTCTCCTGCGAGTTTACGTACCACCTCTTCCCGTTGGGTTTCGTTCCAGGCATAGATTTCGTTTTTGCCTTTTTTGACCAAGTATAGGGGGGGTGCTGCGATATAAACGTAGCCCATTTCAATAAGTTCCTTCATATAACGGAAGAACAGCGTTAAAATAAGCGTAGTAATGTGAGAGCCATCGACATCGGCATCGCACATAATAATTATTTTGTGGTAGCGCAATCGGGTAATATTTAGGGCCTTGGAATCTTCTTCTGTTCCAATGCTAATGCCGAGAGCGGTGAAAATATTCTTAATTTCTTCGTTTTCGAATATTTTATAGCTCATTGCTTTTTCCACATTCAGGATTTTACCACGAAGGGGCATAATGGCCTGAAAGCTGCGATCGCGGCCTTGTTTGGCTGTTCCACCGGCGGAGTCGCCCTCGACCAAATAAATTTCACAGCGGGCGGGATCGCGTTCAGAGCAGTCGGACAATTTGCCTGGAAGGCCTGAACCGGTGAAGGCACCTTTTCGTTGCACCATTTCACGCGCCTTACGTGCGGCGTGCCTGGCGGTTGCTGCGAGGATCACCTTATTAATAATAACCTTGGCTTCGCGTGGATTTTCTTCCAGAAAATGGTTCAAAGCTTCGCCAACAGCTTGATCTACCGCACCTGAAACTTCGCTGTTTCCTAATTTTGTTTTGGTCTGACCTTCAAACAGGGGCTCATGTACCTTAACTGAAATCACCCCGGTGAGTCCTTCTCTGAAATCATCTCCGGCAATTTCGAACTTCAGATTTTTGGTCATCCCTTCCTTTTCCGCGTAATTTTTCAGAGTGCGGGTTAGGGCGCGGCGGAAACCGGCAAGGTGGGTTCCACCTTCAATGGTATTGATGTTGTTGACGTAGGAGTGTAAATTTTCAGAATACGTGGTATTGTACTGAAAGGCTACCTCCACAGGAATGCCTGTTTTTTCCGTTTCAAGGTAAATTGGAATTGGAATAAGGGCTTCGCGGGTACCATCCAGGTATTTTACGAACTCGAGCAGGCCTCCTTCAGAGAAAAACTCCTCTTGCCGGGGCATACCTGAATCGTCCAAATCCCGGTGGTCGGTGAGGCGTAGGCGAATCCCTTTATTTAGATAAGCCAATTCGCGCAACCGGGTTGCCAGGGTATCGTAGTTGTATTCGGTATGGGTAAAAATACTGGCATCAGGGGTAAAGGTGACCTGAGTGCCGTTTTTATCTGAGGTACCGATTTCGCGTACGCTGTATTGCGGAATGCCTTTCTGGTATTCTTGCTCGAAAATTTTGCCTTCGCGATGTACAACGGCATGCAAATGGGTTGAAAGTGCATTCACACAGCTTACCCCTACTCCATGCAAACCGCCCGAGACCTTATAGCTGTCTTTATCGAATTTTCCGCCGGCATGAAGGACCGTCATAACCACTTCCAGAGCAGAGCGTTTTTCTTTGGGGTGCATTCCTGTAGGTATGCCACGTCCATCGTCTTTAACTCGGATGGAATTGCCTTCCAGGATTTCCACATCGACCATTTTGGCATAGCCTGCCAGGGCCTCATCGATGGAGTTATCTACTACCTCATAAACCAAGTGATGAAGGCCTTTGGGGCCGGTATCTCCGATGTACATTGCGGGACGTTTCCGCACCGCCTCAAGTCCTTCAAGTACCTGAATATTTTCTGCGCCATAGTTGGCATTCTTTTTGGGTTCCAATTCTTCGCTCATGGTTCAAACAACATTATTCCCACAAATATACAGATAACCACAGCCTAAACTTCCCATAATTTGAATCAATTGACCTTATTTTTCAACAATTTTTCAGCAATTTCAATTAAAAAACCGACTTTGCATACGAGGGGCTGATGGGAGGGAAATTTGTTGGTGTTCAATGGGCAAATGGATTGGATTAAATTGGGAGGGGTTTGGTTCGGTTTTCGTCTTGTGTCCGGAGATTGGTCTTGAGGCATTGCGGCAGGGATTGAGCCAGGTAGACCAACGGTCGGCAGCCCCTCTGACCGCGCGGCGCGGAGGCGACCTTGGGAGCCCACGCAAGCCCGCTGGACAGAAGGGCTGCCGCTGTTGGCTACCGGTGAAAGCCCGGCAGCCGCCCAACACATTTGCTTATACGTTCTCCAGCAAAATGGACGTTGCCTGCCCGCCGAATCCTTGGCTGTTTATCAGTACAGATTGGGGCAAGCTGGGCAGGGCCGATTCGGGAGTCAGCATGGGCCGGCATTGTTCGGCCAACATCTTCCAGGCCCAAACCATACTGACCGCGGTAGAGGCGCCGAGCGCATGGCCGCTGAACCATTTGCTGCCCATTGTAATGGGCCTTTGCGACTTGAATACAGCATCGATCGCAGATTGTTCTGCCAAATTTCCATTTCGAGTTCCGGGAAGGTGCGCCAAAATCAAGTCGGGGGTTCCAAATGGATGGCAGGCTTGTTTCATTGATTCCTGAAAGGCCAAGCCCAAGGGATGAATCCCCGCAGGGCTAGAGGCTTTTTCCATGGCCCAGCCTATACCAGATATTTTCATTCCCTTTTCCGGTTGCTTGGTGGTTAAAACCATAGCCACGGCCGCTGAGGATACCACCGTTCCAATTCCTGCATTTGAAGTGCGCAGCGGCCAGGGACCTGAATCGGGATTGGTATTCAATATTCCAGATTTTTTCAGCATGGCTATGGTAGAGGGGTGTTCAGGAAGTTCTATGGCTGCCACAACCGCCTGATCAATGAGCCCAGCCCTCATCCATGCTATGGCATTGATGAAGGCCATTCCAGAGCTGCTGCAGGTTTGCGACGCTGAAATGGAAGCGGGAATATTCAGAAAAGAGGCCATGGAACTGGCGTAAACTCCATGCGTGCTGAAGGGACTGCTGCGCGCATCTGGATTTTGTTCTTTAATCTGATTAAAAAGATAAGATTCATCTCCCCTGGAACTGGCAGAAAAAACGGCAGTAGTTCCAGCTTGTAGGACGGACTTCAGCTTATCGGCCATATTGTTTAACAGCTGTATACCATCGGGATATTTGCTTTGAGGGTAGGCCTCAAGCTGAATTCCCTGCCGCCTCCAACATCCATCCTTCCAGTAAAACGGTGAAAGAGGTGTGCCCTCTGGCCAAATGGCTTGTCCATCGGCCACTTCTACAGCCTGTATGAAAATAGGTTTCATGGTTTTAAGTAGCGCATCAACAGGTCTTCCATGACTTGATAAATTTGATTCAATTGGACTGAATTTGTGCACAATGGCGGCACCGTGTAAAGCACATTACCAAGAGGGCGGAACAAAATACCGGATTGTAAGCCGGCCCTATACAATTCTCGTCCAATTGAATCGGTATAAAAATACCCGGAGGTATTGCGGGGTAAATCTATGGCTAAAACTGAACCCATGCACCGTGCCGAGGCCTCAGGGAAGCGTTGATTCCATTGTGCAGCCTTGTTTTCATGCGATTGCATCAAAGAAGAAAATGCCTGTTGCTGAGTTGGGCTATGCCATTCGTTTAGAGTGGCTTGTGCTAAGGCACATGACATGGGATTACCCGTAAAGCTATGGCCGTGGTAGAAGCGTTTTGCCCGGTTGGGTTGTTCGGTCCAGGTTGCCAATTCGGGAGACATTAGCGTAGCACCCAGGGGTAAGAACCCTCCGGTCAGCGCCTTTGACATGCACAGCAAATCTGGGGTTTGCAATTGTTCAGAAGCGAGTGTAGTTCCTGTTCTGCCAAATCCGGTAAATACCTCATCCGCAATGAGTAAAACGCCTTCTTCCCTCAACACCTGCAAAAGAGGAATTAATGCTTTGGCTGATTGCATCCGCATACCTCCGGCTCCTTGCAGGAGTGGTTCATAGATAAAGGCAGCGGGTTGTTCTTGTTTAATGCGTTGTCGAATCCGATCTAAGTCATATCCAGATTGAGGATTGTATTCCAAAAAATGAACCGGAGCCAACAGATGTTCGTAGGGTTTAACGAACAAATCGCGTTCTCCGGCTGCCATTGCCCCTAAGGTATCTCCGTGGTAAGCTCCCGAAAAGGCCCAAAAACATTTGGGGCTGAGAGAAGATTGAGCGCGAAAATTCCAAGCCAATTTCATGGCTACCTCTACGGCAGTGGATCCATTATCGGAAAAAAACACAGCCCCCTTGGGGCCACCTTTTAACTGAACCAAATGTTGAGCCAGTTCCATAGCGGGCTGATGCGTAATTCCGCTGAACATAACATGTGCCAGGGTTTCGGCTTGATTTTTCAAGGATTGAAGCAGGGGGGCATGTCCATGTCCGAAGAGATTAACCCACCAGGAGGAGACGGCGTCGATGTAGGTTTTACCTGAGTCATCCATGAGCAAGGCTCCTTCGGCCTTTTGAATGAACAGCATATCCTGCTGGTCATCGGGATGACTGAAGGGGTGCCTTAGGAATTGGCCGTCTATGAGTTTCCAGCTTTCCATGATGCATTAAAGATCGGCAAGAAATGGTTGTATGGAGGTTGCCCATTGCGTAAGTCCGTTCTTGAATGGAAAATCCAAGTGATTTAATCGGGGCCAAATCAGCAATTCGGGATGAAATTGAGCAATAATATCCTCATTGTCTTCAAAGGGCTTGCCTGTAAACACCAAACCAGCTATTGAGATTTTTGCTTGTTTGAGGCATTGGATGGAAAGCAGGGTGTGATTGATGCTACCCAAGTAATCTGTACTGACCAGCAGAACAGGCAGTTTAAAGCGCTGAATTAAATCCAACATCGTTTGCCTGGGATTCAGGGGTACAAGTAAGCCTCCGGCCCCTTCCACAATTAGGGGATTGTGCATTTCCGGGATTTGAATATCGTCTAAATCTACCTTCTTCCCTTCCAGGAAAGCAGCTCTGTGAGGAGACAATGGAGCTTTAAACGCGTTCCATTCTGGCAGAAAACGAGAAGGGGGTAAATCGGTTAATTGTTGAATGGTATCTCTGTCTAAATCATCTGGGGCTCCCGTTTGCAGAGGCTTAAAATAATTGGCATTTGTGGCCAGCATCAGGCCAGCACTAACAAATGTTTTCCCCACATTGGTTCCAATTCCGGAAACAAAACAACCATTTTTCATCTTCTTAGGCATTCATTTAAGGTGAGTAATTCCTGTTCTGTATTGTGGGCATGAACCATACATCGGTATCCTTCTTGGCCTGCATCGACCGTGGGAGGCGTTAGGTATTTAAGTCCAAATTTAGCTTCCCATTCCCGGTTTTTTGGCATTGGCATATACAAAATCCAGGGAACTGAATTGGGTTTCATTGGACCATGTATCAGATTTAAATTTTTATGCAATTGGGTAATTCCTTCTGCAATCCATGCTGGAGATTCCATCAGCTCTGATACCTGTAGGGCGGCCAGGGGGTGAATGCCTGTTGAATATATAAACCCCTTTCCGGTACCGCTTAACAGTTCTATTAGCGTTTGGCTTCCCAAAATACCTCCTCCGGCTGAGCCCAGGGCTTTACCAAATCCAATTATCGTGGCAAAAATCCAGTCTTCGCGGTCTTTTTTAAGCGCCCAGCCGAGCCCTTGATGTCCTAATACTCCGAAGCTGTGGGCCTCATCTACCACCAAACGGAAGCCATAGGATTGATGCAGGGATTGAAGATCGGTCTTATTGCTGATGTAGCCAGTCATGGAGTACACCGATTCAATGGCCAGGTAGGTTTGACCTGCATGCGGTTTTTTTAGTAGGGATTCCAAGGCATTAAAATCGGCATGGGGGAAGCCGGTAGAAGGAATTTTTGATTGATGTATAGCCAGGCGCATGGAAGCATGCACAGACTTATCGTAAAAAATACGATCGTGTCGGGTGGGAATGGTTGAAAAGAAGATCGCATTGGCTTGAAAAGCCGAGGAGGTTAAAATTCCTGCTTGGGTTCCGGCGTACTGAGCTAAGGCAGACTCGCACTGATGATAAATGGGCAGATTGCCTGAAATGCTTCGGCTTGCGGCAGCGCCGAGGGGTATATTTTCATTCAGCATCCGTTGAAGCAGATGTATTTTCAGGGCCGAATTCCGGGCTAAACCCAAAACATCATTGGACTGAAAATCGGGTCCTTGCCATGAATTTGGCAGGACCTTAAACCTGCCGTCCTGTTGTGCCGATTGAATCCGAAGGGTTAAATCGGATAGATTCATTAGGCGGGAACCTGGTCTAAATGGGGTTGAGGTTTATGAGCAGGTCGGGGCGTAAGGCCGAGCAAAGCAAACATAGCTGCATCCGATTGAAACTCTGGATTGGGTGTGGTCAGCAATTTATCGCCGGTAAAAATCGAATTTGCTCCTGCCATAAAGCACAGGGCCTGTTCAGCCACAGATAAATCGGTTCTTCCTGCGGAAAGGCGAACCATACTTCCGGGCATGACCAAGCGTGCCACCGCGATGGTGCGCAGCATTTCCCAAAAAGGTAGTTTTTCTTGGTTTTGAAGCGGGGTTCCTTTGACTGCGACCAGGGTATTGATGGGAACGGATTCAGGATGTTGGGGAAGCGTTGCTAAAGTATGCAACAGCCCTACCCTATCTTTAGACTCTTCCCCCATTCCAACGATGCCACCACAGCACACATTTAAACCTGCTTCACGAACGTGGTCGAGCGTATTCAGGCGATCTTGGTAGGTTCGGGTTCCGATGACCTTATCGTAGTATTCGGGCGAGGTATCTAGGTTGTGGTTGTAGGAGTGTAAACCGGCCTCCTTAAGGCGGTCGGCTTGGTCTTTGCTGAGCATTCCCAAGGTGCAGCACACCTCCATTCCCAGGGCATTGACTTGCTTAACTGCATCTACAATTCGATCAAAGTGCACATTGTCTTTCACTTCACGCCAAGCGGCCCCCATACAAAACCGGCTGCTTCCGGCCTCTTTGGCTTCCATGGCAGAACTTACAATTTCAGCCACATTAACCAAGGGAGTGCCCTTTACATCTGTTTGATATCGAGCCGCCTGAGGGCAGTAGGAGCAATCTTCAGGGCAACCTCCGGTTTTTACGCTGAGCAATGTACTCATTTGCACTTCAGAACCGTCATGCCAAGCCCGATGTACCAAAGCTGCCTCGAAAATCAAATCCATTAAAGGTTTATTGTACAGGGCCGTAATTTCATCTCGGGTCCAGGTATTTCTGATGGGATTCGAATGTCGAATTCCAGATTTCATACTTTCATTCATAGTTCAAAGATATCCTTTTTATTTCAGCTGTTTTTTGAATACTCGTCGAGCAGTTTTCGTTCGCTTTTACTTAAGCTGGACAAGCCTTTCCGGTGTACTTTTTCCAGCAATTCATCGAGTGTAGCTTGTTGTTTTTGCTTTTGACTTAGAAAAGCTTCATCGGAAATCGGTTTACGGAAAGATACATGCAAATGAGATTCCGCTCTTTTTCGGTAGAAGATACGAAAGGGATCGGCCCCTTGGCTGCGTTTCCAACCGTACCACAACCCAACGGCAGCTCCGCCGAGGTGGGCGAGCGTACCGCCCAGGTTTGAGGCCGAACCCAGCATCAAAATATTGAGGACCAAATAGGCCAGAGCTACGAATTTCAATTTAACTTGTCCGAACAGAAAAAGTCGAATGGGCAGTTCGGGGTGAATTCGGGCCAAGGCCACCATGAGTCCGAGCAAGGCACCACTGCTGCCCAGCAACATCCCAGTTCCCATAAACGATTGCATACCTGGACTTTGCATCAGCGTCCAGCTAAGAACATTTCCACCCAATCCGGCAGCAAAAAACAAGGGGAAAACACTGATGGAGTCAACCATCATTAGGTACATTCTGCCAATGAAAAAAAGAAACAGGCCATTGAACAGAAAGTGAAAAAATCCTTCATGTGCCAGAATGGAAGTAACGATTGTCCACGGTTTCCAAATCAGGCTAGATGCATTGTAGGGGAGGGCGAACCATTGAACTACTTCTGATTTAATGAGCAGACCTTCTAGCATTTGAAAGGCCAGAAAGAGCATCAGCTGAATGGCAAGCAACTGAAGAATCGGGTCTTTTTTGATATCGAAATCGGAGGAGTTCAACATGCGTTAAAAACGTTTCTTTTTGAACCGATAAATATTCAAGAAGAGCCAGCCGGAAAGCACTCCGCCCAGGTGAGCAAAATGAGCGACATCTCCACCCCCGCTTAATCCGGAGAACAGATCCATCAAAATGAGTCCGGCCATCAGATATTTGGCTTTGACTGGAATAAAGAAATACAAGTAAATGGGCTGATTGGGGAAAAAGTAGGCATAGGTGAACAGAATTCCATAAATGGCTCCGCTGGCACCCACTACAGGAACCGGATCGGTCCATTGAAAAAAGGTCATTATGAGGTGAATTAAACCTGCACCGATGCCGCTAAACAAGAACAGTGAGAGGAAGCGTTTGGAGCCCATGATATTTTCAATGGCGGCACCGAACATCCAGAGAGCGAACATATTGAATATCAGGTGGAACAAAGAGGATGGGTCATGTAAAAACATATACGTAACCAGCTGATGCGGATAAAATTGTTGATATCCACCCAGAAAAGCCGGGAAATGAAGGGCCAAATAATTCATCATCCAATTCTGGATGATGGGAAGGGTGCTAAAGGCAAAGAACAGATACACAATGCCATTGAGGATAATTAAATTTTTAATTACCGGGGGCAAAATGGAAAATCCGCGTGGTGCTTGGTACATGCTTCAAAGATAAGGGAAAGCTCGGATTTACATGGAATGACAGCTTAAGAAATAGGTAAAATCTGGTTCAAACGTTAGCGAAAACTTAGCACGAATACCTAAACCGAGTTGGTTTTATAACGTTTCCATTTCAAAAAT